>NZ_JBBKBX010000006.1:0-158506 GCF_037890365.1 Blautia sp. HCN-20427
AAGATTTTAAAGTTGTATGATATCCGGATTTATGGTAAAATAAACATTTGATAATATGATAAATTACGAAAGACAAAGGAAGAGGTTGAAGACATGTCATTGATAGAGGCACTGTTACTCGGACTGGTACAGGGACTTACTGAATTTTTGCCTGTAAGCAGTTCTGGTCATCTGGCCATTTTAAAAAATCTGCTGCAGATAAAAGAAACAGGAATTATCTTTTCCGTACTTTTGCATACAGGCACCCTTGCGGTACTTCTTGCGGCTTTTCGCCAGGACGTGAAAAAACTATTGTTGGAGGGTTGCAAGACCATCTACGATTTTGCGGGGAATTTTAAAATTTATTTTAAAAACCGACACGAACAGGAAGCTATCCGCTATAAAAAACTGATTTCAAATAATTACCGAAAACTGTTTTTACTCTTGCTGGTTTCCACACTTCCCACGGCTGTGGAAGGGATACTTCTTGAAGACTTGGTACTGCAGGCAGAGAGTAATCTGCTGGCACCGGCAATAGGACTGTTTATCACAGGTATTTTTCTGCTGGTGATTGATTTCTTTCCGGCAGGAAAAAAAATTCCAAAAGATGTAGGTTATGGTACGGCATTTTTCATTGGTATTTTTCAGGGAATTGCCGTATTTCCAGGAATTTCCAGGCTTGGTATTACTTTGGCCGTCTGTCTGATGTGCGGCTTTAACCGGAAATTTGCAATAAAATACGCTTTTCTGACCGCAATACCGGCTGTGCTGGGTGCAGCATTCTGGGAACTGATACAGGTTCCCGGTTCCGGAATTTCAGCGGGAACCTTTGGTATCTATCTGGCGGCAGCTGTTGTTGCGGGAATCACAGGCTATTTCTGTATCCGGCTTATGCTGCGGCTTATTCGGAAAAAGAAATTTTCTTTTTTTGCAGGATACTGTTTTCTGCTGGGTACAGCAGCGGCAGTCTGCAATTTTGTATTATAAGTAAGGGGAGAACATGATTATGGCGGCAGCGAGAAAAAGAAGCACCGGAAGCAGAAATACTTCCGCAAAGACTTCCAGCAACAGAAAAAAGAATACGAAAACACAGGCAAAGAGGGGGGCAACTGAGCATACATCCAGTTCTGTAGAGTCTGAAATTACTCTGTGGATTGTACTGACAATCTCCATTGTCCTTCTAGTCAGCAACTTTGGTGTAGGCGGGGCTGTAGGAAATGCCATCAGCAGTTTCTTTTTTGGACTGGTAGGTCTGATTTGCTATCCTCTGCCCATCTTTCTGTTCCTGGGAGTGGCCTTTGTCATATCTAATAGCCGAAATCCCAGAGCTTACCGAAAAATGGTGGGATTTTTACTTTTATTCATTGCCATGTGTATGTTTATGCAGCTTCTGACAGAAGGGGCAGTATATGAAGATTCCATACTGACTTATTATCAGGTTTCAGCAGAATACAAGACCGGAGGAGGGATTCTGGGCGGTCTTTTGTGCAGGCTCTGTGTACAGGCCTTTGGAACAGTAGGTACCTATGCCATTACCGTTGCTGCTATTATGATTTCCTTGGTACTGATTACCCAAAAATCCATGTTTGACATGATTCGCAAATGCAGCCGATGGGCTTACCGTCACGCAGCGCAAAGCCGTGCCCGGAGAATCGAAGCAGCCAGAATCCGTCAGGAACAGGCAGAAGCTTTGCAGGCGGAGGCCGAAGAAGAACACTCTTCCCGCCGAAAAGAGCGCCGGGAGGAAAAACAGCAACAGCCGCATCATCAAAAACAGGGCAGGGAAATTCCTACTTTCTTCACTGCAGAACCGCCCAAAGAGGAACCTGCAAAAGAAAATCCTGTAGACGAGCCTTTTGTACCGGAAAAAGCTTTCCCTATTCAGAGGGCAGACCATCTGGTGCAGGATATTGAGGAAATTGCCGTCTTAGAGGACGGAGTCGAAGATACAGCTGAAGAAATACCGGCAAAAGAACAAAAATCAGAAAAAACGGAGGGCAGCCACGGGAAAAATCCTCGCTCTTCTAAGGAAGAGATTCAAAAAGGTGTGGATGATGTCAAAAACGAAATTGCCGCAAAGGAAGTACAAGAGAAAAAGGAATATACCTTCCCTCCGGTTTCCCTTTTGAAAAAAGGCACAAAAAGCAATGGGGATTCCAATGCACACCTGCGGGAAACAGCAGGAAAGCTCCAGGAAACCCTACATAACTTCGGTGTAAACGTTACGATTACGAATGTCAGCTGCGGCCCTACAGTTACCAGATATGAACTGCAGCCGGAACAAGGAGTAAAGGTCAGCAAAATTGTCAGTCTTACCGATGATATCAAGCTGAATCTGGCGGCGACAGACATTCGTATTGAAGCACCGATTCCCGGTAAAGCGGCTGTGGGAATTGAGGTTCCAAATGCCAACAACAGTACGGTTATGCTTCGGGAACTGATTCAGTCTGACGCATTTCAGAAAAGCGAATCCAGACTGGCTTTTGCAGCAGGAAAAGATATTGCCGGAAAACCGGTTATTGCCGACATTGCGAAAATGCCCCATTTACTCATCGCAGGTGCCACTGGTTCCGGTAAATCAGTATGTATCAACACACTGATTATGAGTATTCTATATAAATCCTCACCGGAAGAAGTGAAATTGATTATGATTGACCCCAAGGTGGTGGAACTGAGCGTTTACAATGGCATTCCGCACCTGTTTATTCCGGTGGTGACAGACCCGAAAAAAGCGGCTGGAGCCTTAAACTGGGCTGTAGCGGAAATGACCGAGCGATATAACAAATTTGCCCAGTACAATGTGCGGGATATCAAAGGATACAACGCAAAAGTGGATGCCCTGACGGATATCGAAGCAGACAAAAAACCGCCAAGGCTGCCGCAGATTGTCATTATTGTGGACGAGCTTGCAGACCTTATGATGGTGGCGCCGGGAGAGGTGGAAGATTCCATTTGCCGCCTGGCCCAGCTTGCAAGAGCGGCTGGAATTCACCTGATTATTGCTACTCAGCGTCCTTCCGTAAATGTTATTACAGGTCTGATTAAAGCAAATATGCCTTCCAGAATTGCTTTTTCTGTATCCTCTGGTGTGGATTCCAGAACCATTCTGGACATGAACGGTGCAGAGAAACTGCTTGGAAAGGGCGATATGCTCTTTTATCCCCAAGGCTATCAGAAACCGGCCAGGGTACAGGGCGCTTTCGTCAGCGATCAGGAGGTCAGCGCAGTAGTAGAATTTCTTGCAAGCCAGAATCCTTCGGCTGCTTACAGTCAGGAAATCCAGGAGAAAATCGAGGCAGTAAAAGAAGCTTCTTCATCAGCGACAGATACTGCCAACGAGCGAGACGCTTACTTTAAAGATGCGGGAAAATTTATTATTGAGAAAGACAAAGCTTCTATCGGCATGCTGCAGAGAATGTTTAAAATCGGTTTTAACCGGGCGGCCAGAATCATGGACCAACTGTGCGAAGCCGGAGTTGTAGGCGAAGAAGAAGGGACAAAGCCTAGAAAAGTCCTGATGTCTATGGAAGAATTCGAGCAGTTTATTGATGAGTATTTATAGAAAATGAGGATGAAAATACATGAAATGTAGAAACTGTGGAGCAGAGTATGAAGAAGGCACTCTGTTTTGTCCAAAATGCGGCAAAGAGATTCAATGGGTACCGGAATACAATACCTTAGAAACCCTGATACGGCAGAAGGAACTCCAGGAACAGGAGCAGCGAAAGAAAGAACTGGAAGCACATAAAGAGAGAGAACGTCTTCAACGAAAGGCCGAACAGGAGCGGAGAAAAAAAAGGAAAAAGAGAATGATTCTGGCAGGTACTGCAGCAGCGGTGGCAGTAGTCGTAGGTGCAGGTCTGTTTTTTGTGTATCAGACCCAAATAAATTCCTTTGATTTCCAGATGGCCCAGGCGGAAACAGAATTCAGCAATAAAGCTTACAGCGAAGCACTGAAATATGTAGAGCGGGCGCTGTCTTTAAATCCCGACAGCGCAGAGGCCAACATTCTGGAAGCGAAGATTTATCTGAAAGAGGGAAACGAGGAAGCGGCTCTTTCCATTCTCTTATCCGTTGTGGAAAACCACCCGGACAGCACCAATGCCTACGGTGAAGTGCTTCGTCTGTATGAAAAAAATAAGGAATATGATAAAATACGTGATTTGATGAGCACGGCGACAGACAGCATGAAGTCAAAATATCAGAGCTATGTCTGTGAACTTCCTTCCGTTTCTCCCGCAGGTGGCAGTTACAGTGAAGAAGTAAAAATACAGATGGGTACTCTGTCTTCGGGCACAAAAGTGTATTACACCCTGGATGGCACAGACCCGGACAGCAGTAGCCAGGAATATAACGGTTCGATTCTTCTGGACGAAGAAGGAGACTTCACTTTGAAATACATTGCCTATAACGAAAAGGGTATTTCCAGCGAAGTAGGAAAAGAGACTTACCACCTGACCTTTAAAGCACCGGAAAAGCCTCAGATTTCGCCACCTTCTGACAAATATGAGTATGCGGCAGAAATTATTGTAACAGCTCCTGACGGCTGTGATATTTATTATGCCTTCGACGCAGAACCCACCACAGAAAGCGAAAAGTACACCGGTCCCATTACGATGCCCGAAGGAGAACACACCTTTTCCGCGATTGCTGTAGATTCCAGAGGTAAGGTCAGCCAGATCAGCAGCGCCATCTATGTATTTTATGGATAAATCCGTAAAAATAATTAAATAATACAGCAATCTGCACAAATTCTGTGCGGTACTAAGAAATCGGATTGAATTTTCAGTCCGATTGTCTTATACTGGAGAATAGTAATCATAACAATATATCGACAAAAGATGCACCCACTGGGAAATGCAAAGCCAGAAAGCCGGTATTTTGGATGAAATATGAGGAGGACATTATGTATAAGATTCTAAAAGCAGAAAAGCTGAATGAGATTGTATATCTCATGGAAGTCGAAGCACCAATGGTCGCAAAACACTGCGAGCCGGGTCAGTTTATCATTGTGAAATTAGATGATGCGGGAGAGAGAATTCCCCTGACCATCTGTGATTATGACAGAGAGGCAGGCACAGTTACCATTGTATTTCAGCCGATTGGCGCCTCTACAGAAAAATTTGCAAAATTACAGGCAAAAGATGCATTTGAGGACTTTGTAGGTCCCCTGGGCTGTCCATCTGAATTTGTACATGAAGATTTAGAAGAGTTAAAGAAAGAAAAAATTCTGTTCGTTGCAGGCGGTGTAGGTACTGCACCTGTTTACCCGCAGGTAAAATGGCTGCATGAACACGGCATTGACGCAGACGTTATCGTAGGTGCCAAGACAAAAGACTTAATCATTCTGGAAAAAGAAATGGAAGCGGTTGCAGGAAACCTGTATATCACCACAGATGACGGTTCCTACGGACGCAGCGGTATGGTTACGAAGGTGATTGACGACCTGGTTGCGGAAGGTAAGAAATACACTCGCTGTGTAGCCATCGGACCTATGATTATGATGAAATTTTGCTGCCTGACCACAAAGAAATACGAAATTCCTACTATCGTATCCATGAACCCGATTATGGTAGACGGTACTGGTATGTGCGGTGCCTGTCGTGTCATCGTAGGCGGAGAAGTGAAATTTGCCTGCGTAGACGGTCCGGAATTTGACGGTCACTTAATTGACTGGGATTTGGCTATGAAAAGACAGCAGATGTACAAGACAGAAGAAGGAAGAGCATTGTTAAAAGAACGTGAAGGAGAGACTCATCACGGCGGATGCGGAAACTGCGGAGGTGACGAATAATGGGCAGCGTATTAGAAAAAGTTCCTGTAAGAGAACAGGACCCAAAGGTAAGAGCAACAAATTTTGAAGAAGTTTGTCTGGGATATAACAAAGAAGAAGCAATGGAAGAAGCAGCCCGCTGCTTGAACTGCAAGAATGCCAAATGTGTGAAAGGATGTCCGGTATCCATCAACATTCCTGCATTTATTCACGAAGTAAAAGAGGGCAACTTCGCAGAGGCATACAAAATCATCGGTCAGTCCAGCGCACTGCCGGCTGTCTGCGGACGTGTATGTCCTCAGGAATCCCAGTGTGAAGGCGTTTGTATCCGCGGTATCAAAGGAGAAGCCGTTTCCATCGGTAAGCTGGAACGTTTCGTAGCTGACTGGGCAAAAGAAAACGGTATCAAACCCGAAGCGCCTGCTGAAAAGAACGGTCATAAGGTAGCCGTTATCGGTTCCGGTCCTTCCGGACTTACCTGCGCCGGAGATTTGGCTAAAATGGGCTATGATGTAACTATCTTTGAAGCCCTGCACCAGCCGGGCGGCGTACTGGTATACGGAATTCCGGAATTCCGTCTTCCGAAAGACAAAGTAGTAAAAGAAGAAGTGGAAAACGTAAAATCTCTTGGCGTTAAAATTGAAACAAATGTCATCATCGGTAAATCCACTACAGTAGATGAATTAATGGAAAACGAAGGCTTTGAAGCTGTATTTATCGGCTCCGGTGCCGGCCTTCCAATGTTCATGGGTATTCCCGGAGAAGTATCAAACGGGGTATTCTCTGCAAACGAATACCTGACCAGAAGCAATCTGATGAAGGCTTTCCGTGAAGACTATGATACCCCTATTGTAACAGGTAAAAAAGTCGTTGTTGTAGGCGGCGGAAACGTAGCTATGGATGCTGCAAGAACAGCTCTTCGTCTGGGCGCAGAAGTACATGTTGTATACAGAAGAAGTGAAGAAGAGCTTCCGGCAAGAAAGGAAGAGGTTCATCACGCAAAAGAAGAAGGCATTATCTTTGACCTTCTTACAAATCCGGTAGAAATTCTGGCAGACGAAAACGGTTGGGTAAAAGGCATCAAATGCGTACGCATGGAATTAGGGGAACCGGATGCTTCCGGCAGAAGACGTCCGGTTGTTGTTGAAGGTTCTGAATTCGAGATGGATGTAGATACTGTTATCATGTCTCTGGGAACTTCACCTAACCCGCTGATTTCTTCCACTACCATTGGTCTGGATGTAAACAGAAGAAAATGTATCATTGCAGACGAAGAAAGCGGACAGACATCAAAAGAAGGTGTTTACGCAGGCGGTGATGCCGTAACCGGCGCAGCAACGGTTATCCTGGCTATGGGGGCAGGAAAAGCGGCAGCAAAAGGTATTGATGAGTTTATCAAAAACAAAGCAAAATAATTGCAGAAACAGATAAGATACATAGAGGGCATCGCATTAAGTACATAACAAGGGGCTTAAAGCGATGTCCCTTTTGTTATATGGAGATGGTGACATGGAAAAGAAAACAGAAGAATACACAGATATCACCGCCTGGGTGCGGGAAGAACTGCTTCGCCATGCAGAGGAAGCATATGGAGAATTTCACAAATCCCTGGTGCCAGGTCTGGAATCCATGCTGGGGGTCCGGGTGCCCAACATACGGAAAATCGCGAAAAAGGCGGCAAAAATAGATTATTACGCATATGCCAAAGAGGCAGACTTATCCGTGTATGAGGAATTAATGATAAGAGGCATGATGATCGGCTATGCCTGTCTGACTATGGAAGAACAGAAAACAGAACTGAGAAAATTTGTTCCTCATATCAATAACTGGGCTGTTTGCGATTGCTGCTGTGCCACCTATAAATTTATGAAAAAGAACCAGGAAGACTGGTTTTCTTTCCTGGAAGAATATGTATACAGCCATAGCGAATACCAGGTGCGCTTTGCCGTGGTGTGTATGCTGGATTTCTTTATCTGTGAAGCTTTTCTGGAGAGGGTACTGGATTTGCTTTCGCAGATTCGCCAGGAAGGCTATTATGTAAAAATGGCAGTGGCCTGGGCTGTTTCTATTTGCTACATCAAATTTCCCAGGGAGACAGAAAGACTCTTTACAGAGAATCTTCTGGATGACTTTACCCACAACAAAGCCATTCAGAAAATCCAGGAATCTTACCGGGTAGAAAAAGCAGACAAAGAACGGCTGAACACCTTAAAACGAAAGTGAGAAATGAGGATAAGACATGAAGGCAAAAGTAAAGGATAAAATCAGAATTATCAATAAAATGAATGACTGGTCCATGGATTACAAAGAAGGAGATATCTTTACTGTGGAAAGTACCTGGTACGGCGGTGTAAATGTCAAAAGCCCTGCAGGTATTCCCCTGTCCCTTGATGAGGTGGAATATGAAGTTTTGGAGGAAAACAGTGACGCAAAGCTTACACAAAAGCAAAGGGCAATCTTTCATGCAGACAGTGAATCCGGCGTCCAAAAAGCCCTTGATGATGCCGAAAATCTGCTGAAATACGGAAGAAGGAAGGGCCTCTGTGTGGAACTGGAAATTCTGGCAGAAGGAACGGGCATTTTTGTTTTTCGCGCATCTTCTAAGGAAAATGAAAAAATCCGGAGTCTGCAGTCAGAAGGCATAAAATTTGTAGTGTGTCAAAAAGCCATGGAACAGATACCACTTACCGGAGCAGAATTGATATCCGGCGTAAAACTGGCAGAACTCGGCATTGCAGAACTGGTGGAAAAAGAGAGCCAGGGATTTGCCTATATCAAAGCGTAAAGGGACAACGATTATGAAAATTACGGTTATTACAGTGGGAAAACTGAAGGAGAAATACTTAAAAGATGCCATTGCGGAATACAGCAAACGACTGAGCAAATACGGTAAGCTGGAAATATTAGAAGTGGCAGATGAAAAGACACCGGATATGGCCAGTGAGACCGTAGAACGGCAAATACGGCAAAAAGAAGGGGAACGGATTCTGCGGTATATAAAGGATGACGCCTATGTGCTTACTCTGGAAATTGGCGGCAAAATGCTGGATTCCGTGGAATTTGCAAAGAAAATCGAAACGCTGGGTGTACAGGGGAAAAGTCATCTGACTTTCGTTATCGGTGGTTCTATCGGCTTAGGTGAAGAAGTACTGAAGCGGTCCGACTATGCGCTGAGTTTCTCTAAAATGACGTTTCCTCATCAGCTTATGCGGGTAATCTTGCTGGAGCAGATATACAGAGGATATCGGATTATAGAGGGAGCGCCATATCATAAATAGGGGCGGTTGTGTTTTCCTGCCGGGGTGTGTATAATAATGGAAACAGGAAGAAGGTGATTTCTATGGCAAAGACCGTCAGTATTGGTCTTCAGGATTTTGGCAAAATACAGGATTTGAATACTTTTTATATTGATAAAACGAAATTTATCAAAGGCAGATAATTTATGAACAACTGCAGGAAAAAGAAAGTGCCATTTGGAGTCTTTTTCTGGCCAGTGGTTATTTAAAAGTGGAGCAGGTAGAATTTCAGAAAACGGGACGAGTTCTCTATTCTCTTTCTTTGACAAATAGGGAAGTCCGCATGATGTTTGAAACCATTATACAGAGTTGGTTTGCTGACTATGACAGTGGCTATAATGATTTTGTGAAGGCATTATTGTCAGACGATGTCAAAGCAATGAATGTATATATGAACCGGGTTGCCGTGACGACCTTCCGTTTTTTTGACACTGGAAGAAAAATTTCCGTATCCCATGACCCGGACAGTGAGAGGCGTTTGGAAGATACGGCGAAGAATGCGCTGAAACAAATTGACGAGAAAAAATATGCAGCGATATTGGCTTCAAAGGGAATTCCACAGGAAAAGATCCGAAAGTATGGGTTTGCATTTTGTGGAAAAGAAATATTCATTGGAAAAGAATAAGAAAGTATATTTTGAATGGAGGCATTGACATGAAAGTAGTCACTTTTGGAGAAATTATGCTGCGTCTGAAGACGCCCGAACATTTGCGGATTCTGCAGACCAGAGATTTTGAAGCCAGCTACGGAGGAGCAGAAGCCAACGTGGCTGTGTCTTTAGCCATGCTGGAAGACCCGGTATCTTTTGTCACGAAGGTTCCGGATAATCCAATAGGGCGGGCAGCGGTAAACGAAGTACGCCATTACGGGGTGGATACTTCCTATATTTTAAAGGGAGGTTCTCGTCTGGGCATTTATTATTTTGAAAAAGGCAGCAACATCCGTCCTACGAATGTCGTATATGACCGGGAATACAGCGCACTTTCTCTTGCAGAGGCTTCTGAATTTCACTGGGAAGAAATTTTGGAAGAGGGAGATATTTTCTATTTTTCCGGTGTCACCCCGGCTATCAGTGCGCATATGAAAACCGCTGTGCTTAAGGCCCTGCAATATAGCCGAAACCACGGAGTGTTTGTTGTCTGTGATTTAAACTACCGGGCAAAAATGTGGAGCAGCCGGCAAGCTCAGACGGTTATGAAAGAATGTATGCAGTATGTGGACTTGTGCATTGCCAACGATGAAGATTTTGAAGCAACTTTAGGCATCCCTGCCTTTGATGGAAATATGCGTACAGGAATTCAGCAGATGGATACTTATAAAAAAGGAATGGAGGAAATTTTAAAGCAGTATCCGGGCTGCAAGTCCGTGGCCAGTGTTCTGCGGAATATGTATACGGTGGAAGACGGGGACTGGATGGGAATTTATTTGAAAGACGGAAAATTCTACGAAAGCCCGATTCACACCGTACACAGTCTGGAAGCAGTAGGGGCGGGAGACGCTTTTGCAGGGGGCTTGCTGCATGGTATTCTCAGGAATTTTGAGCCGCAGAAAACCATTGATTTTGCCATTACCGCCAGTGTAATGAAGCTAATGATACAGTATGATTTTAATATTGTCACAGAAGAGGATATTCTGCGGATTATGAAATCTTCCAATACAAATCTGCAAAGGTAGGAAAACAGAAGGAAATGGAGAGCATTATGGAAAATCAGGAACCAAAACATCAGCGCCGGGTACGCTATAAAGGCACACACCCACGGACTTATAAAGAAAAATACAAGGAGCTGCAGCCGGAAAAATATGCGGATACCATTGAAAAAGTTATTCGCAAGGGTGGCACTCCGGCAGGTATGCACATTTCTATCTGTGTACAGGAAATTCTGGATTTTCTGCAGATACAGCCGGGACAGCAGGGTCTGGATGCCACCTTGGGATATGGCGGACACAGTTCCAAAATGCTGGAATGTCTGCAGCAGAAGGGACATCTCTACGCTCTGGATGTAGACCCCATTGAAATGAAAAAGACACAGGCCAGGCTGGAAGGCATGGGGTATGGTCCGGACATTCTGACTGTCAAACAGATGAATTTTGCAGACATTGACCTGCTGGTACAGGAGACAGGGAAATTTGACTTCGTACTGGCAGATTTGGGCGTTTCTTCCATGCAGATAGATAATCCGGAACGGGGATTTACTTATAAACAGGAGGGACCTTTGGATTTGCGCCTGAATCCTGAAAAAGGGATTTCCGCAGCAGAACGATTAAAAGACATTTCACAGGCAGAACTGGAAGGTATGCTCATGGAAAATTCCGATGAACCTTATGCCAGAGAAATCTCCATGGCTATTCTCTCAGAACAGAGAAAAGGGCATGTAATTGACACCACTACAAAGCTAAAAGAAGTCATTGAAAAGGCCCTTGTCCGTCTTCCAAAAGAAGAGCAAAAAGAAGCAGTGAAAAAGTCCTGTGCCAGAACCTTCCAGGCACTGCGCATTGATGTGAACAGTGAATTTGAAGTACTGGAAGCTTTTCTTGAAAAATTACCCCGGATTTTAAAACCACAGGGAAGAGTGGCGATTCTCACCTTCCATTCCGGGGAAGACCGTATGGTAAAAAAATCTTTCCAGAGTTTTTACCGGGAAGGTGTTTACCGGGATATTGCCAAAGAGGTTATCCGCCCTTCCAAAGAAGAGTGCAATCAAAACAGCCGGGCCCGTTCTACCAAAATGCGCTGGGCCATAAAAGCATAAATGTGACAGACAGGAGACAGAAAAATGAAGAAAACAGCAGCTTTGTTACTTGCAGGAATTTTTACCGCAGCACTTTTGGCAGGTTGCGGCACAAAAGGAGAGAGCAAAAAGGAAAACAGCAGTCAGACAGATAACAGTGATGATACAAAGGTACAAATCACAGTAAAAGAATATGGAACCATTGAGGTAGCCCTGGACGAGGAAGCAGCGCCTCTTACTGTGGAAAATTTTCTGAAACTGACAGAGGAAGGCTTTTATGACGGACTGACCTTTCACCGTATTATAGACGGCTTTATGATTCAAGGCGGCGACCCAAAAGGAAACGGAACCGGCGGCTCTGACGAAACCATCAAGGGAGAATTTTCTGAAAATGGAGTGGAAAATCCTCTTTCACATACCAGAGGTGCTATTTCCATGGCACGCTCCCAGGACTATGACAGCGCCAGCTCCCAGTTTTTTATTGTGCAGGAAGACAGCACCTATCTGGACGGACAATATGCGGCTTTCGGGTATGTCACAGAAGGTATGGATGTGGTAGATAAAATTTGCGAAGATGTGTCTGTGGAAGACCAGAACGGAACCGTTCTGCCAGAAAATCAGCCCGTAATCGAAAGTATCAAGGTAGTAAAATAGAAATTTCTGAATTGACAAGTCTGTGCCCAGATGGTATAATGCCTCCCCGATAACAAGAAGACAGAAGAAAGGGCTAGGTGTTATGAAGTATGACCATTTATCAGGAATTACAGTTAAATCAAGCGGGCTCTAAGGCGCTTATTAAAAGCAGCCAGAGCCGGAAAGAAAAGGTTCGTCACATTGCAGTATATCTGTTGAAAATTTTTATTACCATGGCGTTCTGCATGGCTTTTGTCATTGGCTACAGCACGATTTTCGGAGATGAAAACAGTGTAACCGGCGTGGTCGTGTTACTGTGCGTCATGGTGTTTCGTTTTGCGGATTTCGGAATTTACACACCGCATGCGTTAAGTTCCCTCATGGCTGTGTTTGCCATATTGGCGGTTGGCCCCAGACTGGCCAATATGGGAAATCTTTTTACAGAACTGCTGGTGAATCTGGCATGTATTTTTATACTTATGGTGTTAGGTTGTCATAATGTGGTTATGGCAAACCATTCTACTTTGGTGCTGGGATACCTGCTTTTGTACGGGTATGATGTAACCGGAATGGATTATGCTCTGCGTCTGGCAGGACTTGGTGCAGGCGCTCTGCTTACCGGTATTGTGTTCTACCGCAACCATAAAAACCAGACTTATAAAAGAGCGTTCAAACATTTAATTCTGGAATTTGATTTATCCTCTGTACGGACCAGATGGCAGCTGTCCATTACTTTTGGCGTATCCACCGCCATTTTTCTGGCAGGACTTCTTGGACTTCCCAGAAGCATGTGGGTAGGTATTGCAGTCATGTCCGTGCTGCTGCCATTTAGAAGAGACATGAAAGAGCGTGTGAAGGGAAGAATTCCCGGAAATCTGGCCGGAGGTATTGTATTCCTTCTGGTATATCCGCTTCTGCCAGAAAGTCTTTGTCCATATATTGGAGTCATCGGCGGCGTTGGTGTAGGACTTTCCGCAACTTATGGTTGGCAGGCTGTATTTAATTCCCTGGGTGCTATGGCCATTGCCGTCAGCTTCCTGGGCGTTCCCGGTGCTGTATTTTTCCGTATTTTCAACAATATTCTGGGTTCTGTGTATGGGCTGGTTTTTGATAAACTTTTTCACGGTTCCTTAAACCGGATGAGCCAGAAAAACACACTGGCAGATTCCTGAGGATTGCAGTTGACAGCAGGGATTTTAATGTATTAAAATAATGACGCAGAAAAAATCTTAACAAAAAAGGGAGATGGAAATTATGGTACATCACATTGTTATGTGGAAATTCAAACCGGAAATCGAAGAAAGTCAAAAACCACAGCTGAAACAGGCTATGGCAGAGCATTTAAAGGGACTGGTAGGAAAGGTTCCGGGGCTTTTAACCGTCGACTTTGTAGAACAGCCGCTGCCTTCCAGCACACATGATATGGCGCTGGTTACTACTCTGGAAAAAGCGGAGGATGTAGCTGTTTACGGTTCCCACCCGGAGCATGTAAAAGTGGCAGATACGTATGTCCGCCCTTATGTTACAGAGAGAGCTTGCCTGGATTACGAATAATTTCCCATTGATTTACATAGTAGGAGAAGCAAAATGCAGAAAGTAAGACTTGGAAAAACAGAACTTGAAGTGAGCAAAAACGGATTCGGAGCGCTTCCCATTCAGAGAATTACAAAAGCTGAGGCCGTATATCTGCTGCAGAAAGCCTTTTATCACGGCATCAATTATTTTGATACTGCAAGGGCTTATTCTGACAGCGAAGAAAAACTGGGAGCAGCTTTTTCCTATACACGGGAAAAGCTGGTTATCAGTACCAAAACAACGGCTCAGAATGAAAAGGATTTCTGGAAAGATTTAGATGAGAGCCTTTTAAAGCTGCAGACAGATTATATTGATATTTACCAGTTCCACAATCCGGCTTTTTGCCCCAGACCGGAAGACGGCACAGGACTTTATGAGGCCGCTTTAAAGGCAAAGGAACAAGGAAAAATCCGCCATATCGGTATTACCAATCACCGTTTGGCAGTAGCAGACGAGGCGATTGCCTCTGGTCTATATGAAACCCTGCAGTTTCCGTTTTCCTATCTGGCCGCTGAGGCAGATATCAAGCTGGCAGAACAGTGTAAGGACGCAGATATGGGCTTTATTGCCATGAAAGGACTTTCTGGCGGACTGATTCACAACTCTGCTGCCGCTTATGCCTTTATGGCCCAGCCGCAGTTTTCAAATGTAGCGCCTATCTGGGGTATCCAGAAGGAAAACGAACTGGACGAATTTCTTTCATATGAGGTCTGTCCCCCGCAGCTGACCAAAGAACTGCAGGAGGAAATTGCCAAAGACAGGGAACAGCTTTCCGGAGATTTCTGCCGTGGCTGTGGTTACTGTATGCCCTGTCCGGCCGGAATCGAAATCAATAACTGTGCCCGTATGAGTTTAATGCTCCGAAGAGCACCTCAGACGGCATGGCTGTCCTCGGAATGGCAGGCAAAAATGCAGAAAATTGACGGCTGTATGCACTGCAATAAGTGTATGAAAAAATGTCCATATGGATTGAATACGCCGGAACTTCTAGCCAAAAATTATGAGGACTACAAAACCTTTTTATAACTTTTAAAAGCATAACCAAGGAGCAAATTTATATGGATACAAAAAATCTTCCAATCTGAATATTATAAGAGGATACAATTCAGTAAGCCAGACTCGGGTGTGGTTTTATTATGTTGTCTTTTTATAATATACAGAAAAAGAGAGCTGCGCTGCAAATGCAGAGGCAGTTCCTTTATGGAGGATTTTTATGTATTTTAAACTAAATTTTAACAAAAATCTTGTGCTTATGTATGCCATTTCCCTGCTGCAGGGCATGGTTTTTTACGGTTCTGTTTCCACTTTGTACCGTCAGGCCGTGGGAGTCACGCTTTTTCAGATAACTCTTATGGAGAGTCTTTCCATGGTACTGACCATTGTACTGGAAATCCCCTGGGGAATTCTGGCGGATAAAATTGGGTATAAACGGACTTTTGTGATCTGTTCCTTTTTGTTTTTTGTCTCCAAGCTGGTTTTCTGGAGAGCAGACAGCTTCGCCGATTTCCTGACAGAGAGAATTCTTCTGGACGCAGTGATTTCCGGTTTGTCCGGGGTGGACACCAGTATTTTATACCTTTCTGCAAAGGGAAAAGATACCCAGCGAATCTTTGGATTTTTTAATACTATGTCCGTTGCCGGGCTTTTTCTGGCTTCGGGTATGTATTCCCTTTTTATTGGGAAAGACTATCGAATGGCAGGACTTCTGACAGCTGTAAGCTATGGCATTGCCGCTTTTTTGTCTCTATGGCTTACAGAAGTCCGGGAAGAAACAAAAGAGACGGAACGAAAAAACAGCTGGCAGATTTTTTTGTCAGACCCTTCCGGAACTGTTTGGCAGGAGAAACGTGACAGCCTTTCTTGTCAGCATGGCTCTGGTTTCAGAAGTGTACCAGATGACAACCGTAGTTTTAAATCAGCCGCAGTTTCAAAAATGCGGAGCCACAGACAAGCAGATTGGTCTGCTGTTTCTGCTTCTGACCATTTGTGAGATGACCGGCAGACTTTCTGCCCGGATTACCCAAAAAATCAGTGAAACGGCTATGTTTCTTGGGGCTTTTCTGATTCCCGGTATTTGCTGCCTTATTTTAGCAGGGACAAACAGTCTGGCAATTTCTGCTTTTGCTGTTATGCTGATTCAAGTCAGCTTTTCTCTTTTGCAGCCTTTGCAGACAGAAATGCAAAATCGTATGGTTGTGCCGGGACATCGGGCTGCCATGCTGAGCGTCTATGCGGTCTTTATGGATGGCACAGCTGCCGTAGTGGATTTGCTCTTTGGGAAGGCAGCAGATTTTCATTTGCCTTTGGCTATGCTTTTAGGGACATTGGCCTGCACTCTGGGGCTCTTTTTATACTGCCGGGGAAGCCGGAAAAAGAATACTATCTAAAACAGGAGAACATTATGCGTGACGGAAAAAGCTATCTGACCTTTATCATAGAAAAGCTGCAGCAGCGGCTAAAAGAGGTAGACTCCTCCATTTCCCAGGGACAAAAGGAAATCGAGGGAATGCATGAATACTACTGGGAAAACTATACGGAAATGGACCAGTACGGCTATGAAAATTTTGACAATCAGCAGGCTCTTCTCCAACAGGTAAATGCCAATCAGGAACAGCTTGCCTTAAAGCATCGTCTGGAGAGAATGTTGAACGCACCTTTTTTCGGCAGAGTGGATTTCTGCTATGAAGATGAAGACACTCCGGAGTCCTTTTATATCGGTATCGGGAACTTTTCGGAACAAACGGGACAGGTTCCCTATATCTATGACTGGCGGGCGCCTGTCAGCAGTCTTTTCTACGATTTTGACAAGGGTCCTGCCAGCTATGAAGCTCCGGCCGGCGTTCTGGAGGGAGAGATTCATTCCAAATGGCAGTATAAAATCCGCTGCGGAAAGATGATTTATGCGTTTGAAAGCGACATCAAAATTGATGATGACATTCTTAAGGCTGAACTGGGAAGCAATGGAGACGTACAGTTAAAAAACATTGTGCGCACCATTCAGAAAGAACAAAACGCCATTATCCGCAACACCAAGGATAAGATACTGGTGATTCAGGGGGCGGCTGGCAGCGGCAAAACTTCCATTGCCCTTCACCGGATTGCTTATCTGCTTTACCATGACCGGAAGCATATGAAATCCTCCAACATTTTAATTCTGTCTCCCAACAGTGTATTTTCCGACTATATTTCCCATATTTTGCCGGAACTGGGAGAGGAGAATATTCAGGAAATGAGTTTTGATTTATTTGCCTACCGGGAACTGCGGGACACAGTCATAGACTGTGAGGACCGTTATGACCAGATTGAAAGAGAACTCTCATGTCCGGACGCAGAGGCACAGGACCGTCTGCACCGGAAACAGTCGGAGGAATTTCTGGGGCTTACAGAAGTTTTTCTGGCAAATCTGGAAGACAGTCTCATGGACTTCTACGAAGTTTCTTTTAAGGGGATTGTGAAAACAGAAGCAGAACTGGTAAATCTCTTTTATTTCAAATTTCAGGATCTTCCTCTGCTGTCCCGTATGGAGGCTATTTTGGAACATTTTACAGACGAATATGAAACCTTATACAACCGCCGCCTTTCCGAAGAAGAGGAGGAAAAACTCAGCCAGGAATTTATGGGAATGTATGCGACCAGAGACTTGTATGTGCTGTACAGCCAGCTTTTAGAGGAATCCGGATTTGCACCTTTGCCCCATGTCTCCTATGAAAAGAGAGTGCTGGCCTATGAAGACGTTTATCCCATGCTGTATCTGAAATACCGCTTGTATCAGAAAAAGGGACAGAAAAACATCAAGCATCTGGTGATTGATGAAATGCAGGATTATTCTTTTCTGCAGTATACCATTCTGGCAGAACTGTTCCCCTGCAAAATGACCATTCTGGGGGATTGTGCCCAGACCATGGAGGAGCAGCAGCAGGACGTCTTAAAATTCCTTCCTGGTATTTTAGGACGCCATACCAGAACCATTGTGATGAATAAAAGTTACCGAAATACCGTGGAGATTGCCCGGTATGCCAACAGGCTGGCAGGGCTTACGGATATGGAACTTTTGGAACGACACGGAAAAGAAGTTGAAGAGCAGAAGTTTGCCTGTCAGGAAGAGGCGCTTAAAAAGGTGCTTTCCCATCTGCAGCAGGAGAGCCCTTATGAAACAACAGCTGTTCTGACCATGACAGAACAGGAAGCCCTCATGGCGTATCAGTATCTGAAAGAGTATTTTCAGGACATTTCTTATATTGACCGCAACAGTTCCGCTTTTCAAAAAGGCATTACCGTAACCACCTTTTATCTGGCAAAAGGGCTGGAGTTTGACCGGGTCTTTGCCCTTGGACGAAAAGAAAAAAACGGACTGCTTTTGCAGGCAGAATACATCTGCGCTACCAGGGCGCTGCATGAACTTTATATGTATGAAAGCTGACAGATATCTGATAAGAGGAGTATGCGCATGAATAGAAGTGAACAACTAAGCCTTTTGTTTACAGAAGATTACCGGATTATAGATTTTCTGCCAAGAGCTGTTTCTACAGGAGAAGACAGCTTTTATGAAGAGGCGGAGCAGTATTTTCTGCAAGATCGACACCTGCAGGAATTTTGTGATAAAACCATAGCCATTGTACTGAAAATACTTTGCTATTTTCCTTTTGAAATTTATGTGGAAGAGTACAAACCCCTGGTCAATAAGCGGGAAGGATGGCTGAAAGACAAACGGTGTGAAATGATAGTAAAACTGCTGAAAAAAGTGATTTTGAAAAAACGGGGACAGATAGATATTCTGCTCGGAGGAGAAGATTCTATTATCAGTATCAGCGGCGGTGTGTTAAGCATTGCCGTGTACCACGAAAGTGAAGCGCTGAGAGAACTTCTGGAAAAAATCGTAACCACAGAGGGCCTTTATTACTGGAAATACCGGGTCTGAGTGATTCGTAAAACAAAGGAGAAAAATATGCGGAGAGAACTGGATTTAAATGCTGTCTCAGACGGAAAACTGTACCGCCAAAGTGACATGGTAAAGGCGGGCTGCAACGACTGCAAAGGCTGCTCAGACTGCTGCCGCGGAATGGGGGATTCTATTGTTCTGGATCCTTTCGATGTCTATCAGCTTTGCAGTCATCTGGAACAAAATTTTGAAACACTTTTGTCTTATGCTTTAGAACTTCGAATGGCAGACGGACTGATTCTGCCCAATCTGAAAATGGCAGAAAAAGAAGAACAGTGCCCCTTTTTAAAAAACCAGGGACGGTGCAGTATTCATGCTTTCCGTCCTGGTTTTTGCAGAATGTTTCCTCTGGGACGCATTTATGAGGAGGATTGTTTTCACTATTTCCTACAGGTACATGAATGCAGACAAAACCCAAAAACAAAGGTGAAAATCAGCAAATGGCTGGGGATATCAAGGATACAGGAGTACGAAAGATTTGTGCTTCAATGGCACACCTTTCTGAAAAAAGCAGAAAAAATCGCTGCACAATTTCAGGAGGAAAGTGCTGTGAAAAATGTCTGTATGTTTATTTTGAAAACTTTTTATCTGACGCCGTATAAAGCAGAAGCTGATTTTTATGAACAGTTTGAAGAACGGCTGAAAAAGGCGGAAATATATTTTTTTTGAAATCAGAATACGAAAAAAGGAGTTGTCACATGGCGTAACAGACTCCTTTTTTCAATATCTATTTTAGGATTCTTACTTATTCTGCAGAATAGGTATATCCTGTTACAGAAGTCTGTACACCAGAACCCTCTGCTGCAACTTCATCAACAATAACTGCAGGTTTTTCATAAACTTTATTCATAATCGTAGCCCTCCTAAAGTCATAGCTGTGCTGTGTTTTGTTTCGGCTAGATTATATACAAAAATTTGTTAAGTGTACTTTTTCCGCTGCTTCTTATTGAACATTCCCACTGCAATCAGTACAATTCCAATAGAAATAAACTGAGAGGTAGACAGCATTCCTACGGTTCCTCTGTCATCAGAACGGAGAAATTCTATGAGGAAACGGCCTATTCCGTAAAGCAACAGGTACAAGGCTCCTGTGTTTCCGGTCTTTTTGCTGTGCCTACTGTAAATCAGAAGCACCGCCATAATCAGAAAATCTCCCGCAGAAGACAACAACTGTGTGGGAATCAGAGGAACACCTGCCGGGGCAAAGCTGCCCTCAGGAAAGGTCACACCCCAGAAAGCATCGGTTTCTCTGCCATAGCAGCATCCTGCCAGGAAACAGCCGATTCTTCCAAATCCCTGGGCCACAGCAATGGAGGGGGCCAGCAAATCAAAATATTCCAAGAAAGAAAGTTTTTTTCTGTGACAATACAAAATCGCGGCTAGTACACCTGCAATGATTCCTCCGTACACAACAAAGCCTTCTGTTCCCAGCACCTGCATAGGGTCTTCCAAAAAGCGGTCAAATTCCACCAGCACAAATAACAGCTTTGCACCTATAAATCCTGCAAGAATACTGAAAATAGCAATATCCAGAACCGCATCCTCTTTCAAATGGTGCTTTTTTGCACGGTACGTTCCCATGAAGATACATACCAGAATCCCCAGCGCAATCATCAGCCCATATCCATGTATGGTAAGCGGTCCCACGGAAAATAATTCATTTTTCATACTTTTCTGCTCACTTTCCTATGTTGAATTTTTTATGTGTCTGTTTCATTATAACATCTTTTTTTGTAAAAAGCATCATTGTCTTTTTCTATAAGATAATGCTATACTTACAGACAGAAACTGCTGTCATTTTTCATTTAATTTAAACTTATCAGAAAGATAAACTTATCAGAAAGAGAATACCTATGAAAATATTACACACTGCTGACTGGCACATCGGAAAACTTTTAGAAGGCAAAAGCCGTTTGCAGGAACAGGAAATGGTTCTGGAACAGTTTGTCCGCATTGCCGACGAAACACAGGCTGACGTAGTCTGCATTGCCGGAGACATTTTTGATAACGGTCATCCGTCAGCCGGGGCAGAGGCCCTTCTATACCGGACTTTAAAAGATTTAACTGCACAGGGAGAGCGACTGGTAGTCATGATTGCCGGCAATCATGACCAGCCCTCTCGTCTGGAAGCCATTGCGCCGCTGGTTCGGGAGCATGGCATTATCCTTTACGGAACACCGCAGACCCGTATTGCTTCCGGGTTTTATGGCCACTTTGAAATTACATCTTTGGATGCCTGTACTTTTTCGTTTTCTCATAAAGGAGAAAAGGCCGTATTTGTCTGCGTCCCGTATTTGAGTGAAAAATCTTTAAATGAAGTGTTATACCAGGCAGGGGAGGAGGAAGAAAAAAAGGCACAGGACTATGCCCGAAAAGTAGGTGCTTTTTTCAAAGAAAAAGCCCGCTGGTATCAAGAGGATACTATCAATCTGCTGATGAGCCATGTATTTACTCTGGGAAGCATTAAAGACGGTTCTGAGCAAGGGATGGTGCTGGGAAATAGTTATCTGCTGCCGCCTGAGGTATTTCCACCGGCTGTCCAGTACGCGGCTCTGGGGCATATACACAGGCCACAAAAAGCTGTCGGAAGTCAGGGACGGATTCGTTACAGCGGCTCTATTCTTCCCTATCGCCTGCAGGAAACTGTTATAGCCAAACAGTGCTGTCTGGCAGAGCTGCATCCCAGACAGCCGGTACAGGTACGGGAAATTTATTTGGATAATCCGAAGCCCATCGAAAAATGGGTGTGCCAAAGCTACGAAGAAGCACTGGAAAAATGCAGGGAAAATCAGAACCGTCCCTGCTATGTGTATCTGCAGATTTATACAGAAACTTATATACGGGAAGAACAGCTAAAAGAACTGAAAAAGTACAAAGATGACATTTTAGAGGTTCTTCCCCTATTTCCTGAGCAACAGGCAGAACAAAACATGGAACGGTTTGCAGAAAAAAGCTTTGAAGAATTATTTTTAGGATACTATTTGGAGAAAAAAGGAACACAGCCGGAGCAGGAAGTCCTGGATATGCTTCGGGACATTCTGGAAAAGGAGGTACAGCCATATGCGACCAATCAGGATGAAGCTGAAAGGACTTAACAGTTTTTTGGAACCTCAGGAA
Organism: Blautia sp. HCN-20427; assembly: GCF_037890365.1. Lineage (NCBI taxonomy): Bacteria > Bacillati > Bacillota > Clostridia > Lachnospirales > Lachnospiraceae > Blautia > Blautia sp. HCN-20427. The sequence goes on from NZ_JBBKBX010000006.1 coordinate 22,042, forward strand.
ATTGATTTTGAACTTTTAACCAGCCGTGGGCTTTTCGGTATCTTTGGTCCTACCGGAAGCGGAAAAAGCAGTATTCTGGACGGTATGACACTGGCGCTTTACGGAACCACAGCCAGAAACAGCGCCAATTTTATCCATGTGAGTACAGATAAGGCTTTCGTGGAATATACTTTTTCTGTAAAAGAGAAAAAGGAGCGGATTTACCAGGTGTTCAGAAGCTTTAAACGCTCCAAAGAGGGAACTATCCGCAGTGACAGCGCCCGTTTTGCAGAACTGACAGAAGGAAAGGCCGAAATTCTGGCAGATCGCGTAGGAACTGTAAATGAAAAGTGCAGAGATGTACTGGGGCTGTCCAGAGAAGATTTTTTCCGCACCGTAGTTCTTCCCCAGGGAAAGTTTTCAGAATTTCTAAAGCTGGAAGGTATGGAGCGCAATAAAATGCTGGAGCGGCTGTTCCATCTGGAAAAATACGGAGAACAGCTGGCAGGTCTGGTAAAAGACCGGGCTTTACAATGGAATGGAAAGATGCAGGAAAATGAGGGTGCACTTTCCCGTTACAAAGAAATCCGGCCAGAGGATGTACAGGATTTACAGGAAAAAACAAAGCAAATCCGGATTCTGTCAGAAGAAAAAGCCGCGGCGCTTAAAATAGCCAGGGTACAGCTGGAACAGGGGCAGAAATTTGCCGCCCTGGAACAGGAATCGCTGGAACTGGCGTCTCAGGCAGCCAAGCTGAAAGCGCAAAAAGAAGAAATGGATTTTCTTCAGGAAGAAGAAAAACAGGCACAAACGGCCAATCAGCTTTGGATATATCTGCAGGAAGCCCGCAATACAAAAGCAGCCTGGACATCGTCCCAGACGAAACAGGAATTGCTGAAATCCACTTTGACCGAAAAACAGACAGAAAGCGAGAAACTCCGAAACGCAAGAGAAAAGATCCAGCTTCAGGTGCAAGAAGAATTGCCGCTTTTCAGGCTGGAGCAGGCAAGACTACAGGAAGCCGTATTGCTTTTAAACCGCAGGCAAAAGACAGAAGCACAATGGACAGAAGCAAAAAATGCGGCTCAAAAAACAGATAGCATTTTAGAAGATTCCGGTCAGAAGATGGAAAAGCTGCTACGGGATATGGAACAGCTGAAATCTCAGAAGGAAGCTTTGACTCTGGAAATAGAAGCAGTAACCATGACGGCAAAGCAGCAGCAGGAAACGGAAGAAGGATACCGCCTTACCATGGAACAACAGGCTCTGTTGGAACGCAAAAAGGGTATAACTGCCCAACAAACAGAACTAGCAGAAAAAGAGCAAAAGGCCAAAGCAGAAAAAATACAGACCCTTCAGCAGTTGGCCAAGAAAGAAGCGGATTTACAGAAACAAACAGACAAAGCGACGTACATCCTGGAAAGGCAGAAAGCACTTCCCGAGGCAGAAGCCCAAAAAGAACATCTCTTGCTGGTAAAGACTGAGCAGGAAAAAGCCGCCATTTTGCAGCAGAGTATGAAAGAACAGGAAACACTGTGCACAGATTTCCGTCAGAAAATCGCTGAAAAAACCGCTGAAAAAGAAAAAGCGTTTGAAAAAAGAGCGATGTTAGAAAAACAGTACCTGGATAATCTGTCAGCCATACTGGCCTCAGAACTGAGAGAAGGACAGCCTTGCCCTGTATGCGGCAGTATTCACCATGAAAAAACAGTTTCCCAGACAGAACAGGGCAGCCTGACACAGTTTGCCGAAAAAAGACAGCTGACAGAACAGCATTTTCAGAAGCTGTCAGCAGAACTTTCCCGTTTGGAACTGCAATTGGAAAACAGCCGGAACATGAGACAGAGCGCTTGGGAAAATTTACAGAACTTAAATGCCGCTTTCCTGAACGAAAATCTGCAGGAACTGGAAACAAAGCTGGAGACTCAAAGAACAAAAAGAACGGCCCTTGAGCAGGCATTTGCCCAATCCCAGGAACAGCGCTCTCTTCTGGAAACAGAGATTCTGACGCTTCAGACACAAAAGGCCAGAGCCGAAACAGAACAGATTCACCACAATACCCGGCAAAAAGAATTGCAAAATGAACTGCTGGCACTTACACAAAGCGAAGTGCAACAGCAGAAGCGGATTTTGGAATTAAAAAAGCGAAATCAGACAGAGGATTTTCTTCAGGCCTACAAGGAACTGCAAAATAAAAATCGTCTCCGGGAAGAAAAACAAAAACAGCTTTTTCTTTTAGAAACTGCCATCCAGGCCCGTATACAAAATAAAGAAAAAGGTGATCTGCTGATTCAGAAAACCAGAGAAGACAAGGCACGGCTGGAAATGCAGATGAGTCAATATGAACAGAAGCTGAAAGAACTGACCGAACAGATTACAGAAAAATCCGGTTCCTGCAAAGATCCCCAAAAGCGCTGCCACGAACTGGAAACCATCATGGAAGAAATCCAACAGTCCTGTACCAGGATAACTGCACAGGCGGAAAAAGCACAAAAAGAAGAAGAACAGCTCTGTCGGGAATATGCGGCCAACGAAGCGCTTACCCAGGCTTTGCTGACTGACTGCCGCCAAAAGCAGAACCTTTTGCTGGAAAAAATGGAGGAGTATCAGATAGCAGAAGAGAACTGGATAGAAACTCATCAACGGGCAGAGACAGAACTTCTTGCTATGCGGGAAAAAGCAGAAAATTATCGGGAATCCTGTCTCCGGGTACAGCTGTGTCTGGAAACAGTGAAGCAGCAGAAATCAGCGCTTCCCCAGCCAAAAGAACCCCTGTCTGTTCTGGAAACAGCCGTCTCTGTTCTGGAAAAAGAAAGTTCCGATACCGTCCGGGAACTTGGCGGTCTAAAACAGCAGCTGCAGCAGCTAAAACAGGCTCTAAAAGAAAAAGAAAAACTGGAGGCAAAGAAAAAAGAGATTACTCACACACTGGACATTCTCTCTGAACTGGAAGGTCTGTTCCGGGGCAAACGGTTTGTAGAATACGTTTCCAGGTACTATCTGGAATACGTCTCCAGAGAAGCCGATGCCCAGTTAAAAGAAATGACTGGCAGCAGCTACGGCCTGGAAACCGACGGCAGCGGTATGTTTATTATCCGGGATTATAAAAACGGCGGGGTTTCCAGACCCGCCTCTACGCTCTCTGGCGGAGAAACTTTTATGGCTTCTTTGGCGCTGGCCCTTGCCTTATCTTCTCAGATTCAGATGAAAGGCGCCGCCCCTCTGGAATTTTTCTTCCTGGACGAAGGCTTCGGCACACTGGATGAAACTTGTCTGGATGTGGTTATGGAATCTCTGGAAAAAATCAGAAACCGGCAGAGAAGCGTGGGAATCATCACCCATGTGGAAGACATTAAGGCGAGAATTCCCATGCATCTGCTTGTAGAACCGGCCCGCATGGGCGAAGGGGGCAGCCGGGTTCATATTGAAGAAGCTTAGGCCGCAAAAGAAGACAGCCTAGCGCTCATCCTTACTATTTTCAAAAATCGGGGCGATTCTGGTAGAGTGATTGTGTTTCCGGAAATCTCCCAGAGTCTGCCGGAAAGTAGTTCTGCGCAGACGATAGGTATTGTGAAGAAAATACACAAAAGAGGACATTTGCTCAGCTTGGGAAACCGTACTTTCATTTGCAGATGTCCTTCTTTCAGATAAGTCAGGTGATGTCCGCTGACTTCCTCCTCCTGTTTATAACCATGGTGTTCCAGTATCTTTTGGGCTTTTGCCAGTTCTTCCCGTGCAGGGATGTAAAGGTCCACATCTCCCAGCTTTCGCTGTTCCGGCATGTGAACATTTCAACTATGATTATGCCTGGCACTCGCTCCTGTACCGCATGTTCCGGAAAGGGATTTCCCGCTTTACTTCCAGATATGCGGACTATCTTGTGACGTTGACGGAACGGGATACGAAAAACTACAGAATGCGCCGGGAGCAGATACTGATTACCGTAGGCCGTCTCACGCATGTAAAAGGTATCGATATGCTGGCAGAACTTGCACCCAAAGTTTTAAGCCGTCATGAATACTGCATGCAAGACTTTGCGGGAAGCTTTTTCCAAAAACACAGGAAAAGTCCAGGATAAATTTGCACCCGCCTGTATTTTCAGGCAATGGGAAATCCTTCTCCAGCAGCTTTCCGCACTTTCGGATGAATGACTTGGACCGCAGCCGCTTATGGAAAGAGCCTGCGTATCTGCCGCTTATCAATATCCGTGATTCTCTTTAAGGGAATCCCCGCGGCGGCAAAGGCCTTATTCTTTAAGCGGTCCCGCTTTTTCGCATCTCTGGTTTCATGAGTGCTGTCATCTAATTCAATGACAAAAAGTACATATAAATCCCTATCACAAATAACAAAATCCACATGCTTCTGGGCAATTTTATGAAAATATTTCATGTACTGTTTTTTATCCGTTACAGAAAGCAAATCTTTTACACCAACCTTGGGACATATGATATAATGATACTCATCAGCCACTTCTTTTAAGAGAAGATAAAAGCGGTATTCTCTTTTGGTGAGCAGATGTCTGGCTGCATAGGGATAATAATTCTTTTTGCGATACAGCACCAAGGTCAGCACCAAAAGCAGGAGAATACCCACGCATGGTATATACAAAAGATGATTCAACTGTCTGTACCTCCGTAAAATGAATATACAAAGCGAATGTATGTTCGCCTTTCTTCCATTTTAAATCATTTCAACCAAAATTGCAAGGAGAAAACAAAAATGATTACACATGAGGAAATCGAAGAATTTATCTGCCAGTATCCGGTCTATCAATACGCCTTTTTCCCGCCAGAAGAAATTGAATTTTCCTTCCGGGTACGCTGGATTTGTGAAAAAGAGTGTGAACGGTACAATTCCACCTGGGCCTGTCCGCCTGCTGTGGGAAGCGTAGAAGAGTGCCGGAAGCGCTGTCTTGGCTATCGGGAATGTTTCTTATTTTCCACCATTGCAGAAGTTTCTGATGTCATTAATTTTGAGGAAACGCTGGCTACCCGGAAAGAGCACGAAGCCATTACCGCTGCCATTGAAAGTTTTATACGACAGCAGGGCAGTGCGTGCATGGCCCTTTCCACAGAATCCTGCGACATCTGCGAATCCTGCACCTTTCCCCAGGGGCTTCCCTGCCGTTTTCCGGAAAAAATGCACCCCTGTGTGGAAAGTCACGGAATCATCGTTTCTGAGCTGGCAGAAAAATATGATATGGAATTTACCTTAAGCGCCAATCAGATTCTGTGGTTTGGTATTCTTTTCATCAACTAGACATATGCTGTAAGGAGAAGACGTTCCAGGGGCATGAAGGTGAAAGGAAAACTGAACGAATTCACAGGCCGGTTAGGGGACTCCCTGCAGATTCCCAAAGACCTTTCCTACAGAGAATCTGTACTGACTCTCACCGGTTCACGGGAACTGTATATTGAAAATTATAAATGTATCCGCCAGTATCAGGACACCTGTATTATCCTGCTGTCCAGACAAAATAAAATTCAGATAGAAGGCAGCCATCTGGTGATTGCTTACTACACAGATGTAGAAATGAAGATAACCGGCAATATCTGCAGAATTTTATTTTTATAAGGGAGGTTGCACCTTGCAGGACTGGAAATACTACCGCAAAGGGTATGTGCGCATTCAGGTACAGGCGGACAGCCCGGAGCGGTTTTTGAATTTGTGCGCTTATCACAAAATCCGTGTCTGGAATCTGCTGCAGAACCATAACAGCTATGAAATGAATCTGACGGTAAAAGATTTTTACAAACTGAAAAATATTTGCAGGAAGACCCATACACGGGTGAAAATTACAGGAAAATACGGACTGCCCTTCTTTTTTTACCGCAGCAAAAAAAGAAAGGCGTTTTTTATCGGCATTTGTCTCAGTCTTTTCCTGGTAGCTGCCCTTTCCCGCCATATCTGGAACATTCATGTGGAAGGAAATGTACATAACAGCACCCAGACCATTCTGCGTTATTTAGAAGAGCTTCAGATAGAACACGGCGTTCTGAAAAAAGACCTGGACTGCGCCTGGATTGCCCAAAAGCTGCGGGCAGAATTTCCCGATATCACCTGGGTATCTGCCCGGATTTCCGGCAGCAGACTGATTCTGGAAATTCAGGAAAATGACAACATCTATGAAAAAAAACAGCAGAAACCATCTGCATGCGACCTGATTTCCACCAAAACGGGGCAGATTGTTTCTATGATAACCCGCACCGGCACACCCGTAAAAAAAACAGGAGAGACCTGTGTAAAAGGGGAAGTTCTGGTCCGGGGAACTCTGGATATTCAAAATGACAGCAAAGAAATTATCCGCCAGGAATATACCCTGGCAGACGCTGACGTTCTGGTGGAATATCCGCTGCAATATTATCACGCCTTTTCCATGAAATACGAAAAACCGGTCTATACCGGCAAAGAAAATAAAGGCTATCTGCTGCAGCTGGGAAATTACTGTCTGAATACAAAGAAAAACGTTTCCTGGCAGGAATTTGACACCGTGACGGATTTAAAGCAGGTTCGCCTGACCGAAAATTTCAGACTTCCCATTTACTATGGAACCAGCACAGACTGTGCCTATGAAACCCGTATTTTCACTTATTCGGAACAGGAAGCCAAAGAACGGGCCACCCTGCATTTAAACACGGTTTTACAAAGTTTAACGGAAAAGGGGGTTCAAATATCTGCAAATCATGTTAAAATAGGAATACAGAATGGAATCTGCACTGCCAAAGGGACCGTGTCGGTAATTGAAGAAGCAGGACAGCAAATCCCTGTACAGATTCCAGAGCAGCCGACAGAAAGGAATACAGACTTAAATGAGTAATATTTGTGAAGAAAAAATGGAATTGCCTGCAGAGCATGAGAGAAATGTGTTTGGTCAGTTTGATGAGCATGTAAAAAAACTGGAGAGAACCCTGGGCGTCACTGTGATTTCCAGAGACGGGCAGATTAAAATTCTGGGTCCAAAGCCATCCTGTGACCAGGCCGTTAAAATACTGAAAGAATTTCTGGAATTGTCCCAGAGAGGAAATACCATTACCCAGCAGAATGTGAATTACGCCCTGTCATTAGCCATGGAAGAGAAAACCTCTGCCATCACGGAAATTGACCGGGACTGCATCTGCCATACTTTAAACGGAAGACCTATTAAGCCCAAAACCCTGGGTCAGAAAGCCTATGTAGACGAGATACGAAAAAAGATGATTGTATTCGGCATGGGCCCTGCAGGAACGGGAAAAACGTATCTGGCTATGGCTATGGCTATTACCGCTTTTAAAAATGACGAAGTGGGCAGAATTATTCTCACCCGTCCCGCCATTGAAGCCGGGGAGAAGCTGGGCTTTCTGCCGGGGGATTTGCAGAGCAAGGTTGACCCTTACCTGCGTCCTCTCTATGACGCCCTGTACGAAATCATGGGAGCCGAAAGCTTTGCCAAAAACATGGAAAAGGGGTTGATTGAAGTCGCTCCTCTGGCTTATATGAGAGGACGTACCCTGGACAATGCCTTTATCATTCTGGACGAAGCCCAGAACACCACACCGGCCCAGATGAAAATGTTCCTGACCCGTATCGGCTTCGGCTCTAAGGTCATTGTCACAGGAGACCTTTCCCAGAAGGATTTGCCCTCCGGTACCCGTTCCGGTCTTGATGTGGCCCTGCGTGTTCTTCGCAAAGTAGAAGATATTGCCTTCTGCGAACTGACCAACAAAGACGTGGTGCGTCATCCGCTGGTGCAGAAAATCGTACAGGCTTATGACGATTACGAGAAAAAAGAAAAGCCGGAAAAGAAAGAAACACGAAAAGAAAAATTCGGCAGAACTGACAGGAGAAGATGAGTATGACTTTAAATATTGAGATGGAATACGAAACCCCTCTGGAATTTGACTGGGAAGACATTGCCCGCAAAGTTACAGAGGCAGCCCTGGACTATGAACACTGCCCTTATGAGACAGAAATCAATCTGGTTTTGACCGGAAATGAAGAAATTCAGCGTACCAACCGGGAATTTCGGGACATAGACCGCATTACCGATGTGCTGTCTTTCCCCATGCTGGACTTTGATGCACCGGGGGATTTTTCCCATGCAGAAGAAGACGATTCCTGTTTTCACCCGGATACCGGGGAACTGCTGCTTGGTGACATTATGATTTGTATTCCCAGAATGCAGGAGCAGGCCCAAAGCTACGGTCACGGACAGATTCGGGAATTTGCCTTTCTCATTGCCCACAGTATGCTACATCTCATGGGCTACGACCACATGACGCCGGAAGAAGCAGCCGTTATGGAAAAGAAGCAGGCAGAAATACTGGAAAACCTGGAAATTACCCGGTAAGAAAGTGAATAAAGAAAAAAAATCAGCCGATACTATATTCTGAAAAGATATGGAAACAACGATTCAGATAAGGGAGGTTCTTATGAAAAGAATAATCTATAGTGTCGGCTTTTTTCTTATTGTGTTGTTCCTCTGCACTGGTTTTATGCTCAGTTATCAGGTAGCGGATTTAAAAGACCGGATTTACGACCTGGAGGAAAGCAGCGCCCAGGTACAGCAGCAGGTGTCCGCGGTTTCAGCAAATCCTAAAGGACAGGATTTTATTTTTCAGCGCTATGAGGAGGGAATCTTAAAGCAGGAGTGCTACCGCATCACCGCTTATGGAGAACAGCGGGTGATTCTGCGCCGGGAAAATACAGAAACAGTATCCGAAAATGCCAAAGAAGGGTATCAGCTCCGGCTGGAAAACGGCTGCGTAGTCGTATATGAAAAGGCAGACAACACGGTTTTTGAATATACGGATATTCCGCTGGAGGCTCTGCCAAAAGATTTGCAGGCAGAAGTTCTTCTTGGAAAAGACCTAAAGACACTGGACGAACTGTACAGCTTCCTGGAAAACTATTCCAGCTGAAAAATCACCGTCTGGACGAATGGGTAAAAATAGTGTACTATTAGAACAATACGAAAAGAAACAAATGAGGTACCGTATAAGATGAATGTTCGAGAAAAACTAAAAGACAAAAAGCGCATTGTCATTAAAATCGGTTCTTCCTCCCTGACCCATCAGGAAACCGGAAGACTGGATTTGATAAAAATGGAAATTCTGGTAAGGGAACTGGCCGACCTGCACAATCAGGGAAAAGACGTGATTGTGGTATCCTCCGGAGCCATTGCCGTGGGGCGGGCCGTTATGGGCCTACATGAAAAACCCACCAAGCTGGCACAAAAGCAGGCATGCGCCTCTATCGGACAGGCCCGTCTGATGATGATTTACCAGAAACTGTTTGCGGAATATAACCAGACCGCCGCACAGGTGCTGATGACGAAATATACCATGATTAATGATACCACAAGAGAAAATGCCAGAAACACGTTCAACAGTCTGCTGGAAATGGGGGCCATTCCTGTGGTAAACGAAAACGATACGGTTTCCACCGATGAAATCCAATATGTCAATACCTTTGGGGACAACGATACCCTGTCCGCTCTGGTGGCAGCTCTTACCGGAGCGGATATGCTGATTCTGCTCTCAGATATTGACGGACTGTTTACCGATGACCCTAATGTAAATCCAGATGCCCGTTTTATTGACGTGGTAGAAGAACTGGATAAGCATTTTCTGGAAATGGGAAAAGGCTCTTCCGGCAGCAGTGTGGGAACCGGAGGCATGGCAACAAAGCTGGCGGCAGCACAGATTGCGGCAGCAGCAGGTACGGATATGGTGATTGCCAATGGCTGTGATTTCCATGTCATTCACAAAATTATGCAGGGCCGAAACCATGGCACTTTGTTCCTTTCCCGTGACCGGAATGAGACAGGGCTGCAGGAAATGTTTGAAAATTTATAAAGGAGTACTACATATATGAATCAGGAAAAAATCAACAGAATCAATGAGCTGGCGAGAAAGTCTAAAAGCGAAGGACTGACACCGGCAGAGAAGGAAGAACAGAAAAAACTTCGTACCGAATATGTTGCCACCATCCGCATGAACTTAAGAGCACAGCTGGACAACATCAGCGTACAGGAAGAAGACGGCAGCATTACGAATTTAGGTGAAAAATATGGTCTCAAAAAAGGAAATTAGAAAATACATTTTCGCTCAAAGGAAAGAAATTTCCATAGAAGAAGTGGAAAAAAACAGCCGGCTTATCTGTGATACCGTGACTTCTCTGCCGGAATTTCTGGCAGCAGAGTGTGTCTATGCCTATGCGGATTATAACAAAGAGGTGAGCACCAGAGGCATTATAGAAGAGGCTTGGAAAGCAGGAAAGAGAGTGGCTGTACCGAAAGTGACGGGCGCTCACGAAATGAAATATTATTATATCACCTCCTTTGACCAGTTATCTCCCGGATATTTCCAGATTCCGGAACCGGAGGAAGGAGCGGAAGCTCAGGAAGAAAATGCTTTTCTCATTGTCCCGGGTGTCGCTTTTGACAAAAACCGCCACCGGGCCGGATATGGACAGGGATTTTATGACCGGTATTTAAGTATGCATCCAAAGCATAAGACAGCGGCCATTGCGTTTGAATTTCAGATAGTAGAGGAAATCCCGGCAGAAGCCACAGATATCTTTCCGGACAAAGTTGTGACGGAAAAGCGAGTGATAGAATAGCGGAAGAGTAAAACGGTTGTAAATAGATGGGATAGACAAAGCTGCCGGTTCCCTGTCACTGCCTCGTCTCCATCATAAGCAGAAACAATTTCATGTCCCGTTGGTTTCAGATACTCGCAAATAGCTTCATTCGTTCTTTTATCGTCTTCAACAATCAATATTTTAGCCATATACACACCTCCAGGTTTCCGTTTATACCCTCCATATGAAAAGAGTATGAAATTCAAAACTTAATTTTACTATATAGCATAAATGGGCAAATCAAAACAGCAAAAAATGTGATACACTTGCTGAAAAAGAACGTATTGATGATATTATCCGAAATGTAGAGAAGGAGTACACTATATGCATATAAGAAAAGCTGAAAGAAAAGATTTATCAAGAATCGCTGAAATTTTTGTTTTCAATAACCGCACAAACTTTTTCCCGATTTTTAAGGACCCTGAATTTTCTTTTAAAGAGCTGCAGGTAGTTCCCTTGGTTGACCATTATTTCGGAAAAGAAGAAATTCTAAACACAATTTACGTTTATGATGACGGACTGATAAAGGGCTTTATTCAAATCAGCGGATTAGAAATCTGTAAATTGTATATAGATACTTTTTTTCAAAGCGCAGGAATCGGCAGTGCGCTGATAGAATATGCAATCCGAGAGCACAGAGTTCGCACCCTATGGGCCTTGGAAAAAAATAAACGGGCTGTTTCTTTTTATCAAAGACATGGATTTCTTTTGAACGGGCAGAAAAAATTGGAAGAGGGAACGATAGAATATCTGGTGCAGTTAGAGCGATAAACGTCAGAAAAATCGGTTGAAAAATTCAAAACGATACTATATACTTATAAAATAATGCCCTGAAAGGACTTAGGAAAATGGAAAACAAAGAACTGATTTTTGACAGTAACATAGATAAATTAATTGAAAGTGCAGATTTGACAAAGGAGGCTCCCACAGAAGAACCTTACCGCCAGTACTGGTTTATGAAGAAAGCAAGACAGCTTGTAAACGAAAAATCGAAAGAACTGAACCGGGATTTAACTTTCTGTGTCAATACGTTCGGCTGCCAGATGAATGCCAGAGATTCTGAAAAACTGGTAGGAGTACTGGAGCGTATCGGCTACGTGGAAGCCCCGGACGAAAATGCAGACTTTGTCATTTACAACACCTGTACCGTGCGGGAAAATGCCAATTTGCGTGTTTATGGACGCCTTGGTTATCTCCACAGTCTGAAAAAGAAAAATCCACATATGCTGATAGGGTTGTGCGGCTGTATGATGCAGGAAACCCAGGTAGTGGAAAAGCTGAAAAAGAGCTATTCCTTTGTAAATCTGATTTTCGGTACCCATAACATCTACAAATTCGCCGAACTGGTGGTATCTGCCCTTACAAATGACCGCATGGTCATTGACATCTGGAAGGATACGGATAAAATTGTGGAAGACCTGCCAAGCGAGCGGAAATACCCCTTTAAATCAGGGGTGAACATTATGTTTGGCTGTAACAATTTCTGCAGCTACTGCATTGTTCCTTATGTGCGCGGACGGGAACGCAGCCGGAATCCGAGGGATATTGTAAGAGAGATTGAACATCTGGTGGCCGACGGCGTGGTAGAAGTTATGCTTCTCGGTCAGAACGTAAATTCCTACGGCAAAACTCTGGAAGAGCCTATGACATTTGCGCAGCTTTTACAGGAGGTTGAAAAAATCGAAGGATTGGAACGTATTCGCTTTATGACCTCTCATCCCAAGGATTTATCCGACGAATTAATTGAAGTCATGAAAAACAGTAAAAAAATCTGCCGCCACCTGCACCTGCCGCTTCAGTCCGGCAGCAGTGAGATTCTAAAGAAAATGAATCGGAAATATACCAAAAACCAGTATTTGGAGTTGGTGGAAAAAATCCGCAAAGCCATGCCGGATATTTCTCTGACTACGGATATTATTGTGGGATTCCCCGGGGAAACAGAAGAAGATTTTCTAGAAACGGTAGACGTGGTGGAAAAAGTGCGCTATGACAGTGCTTTTACTTTTATTTATTCCAAGAGAACCGGTACTCCGGCTGCAGCTATGGAAAATCAGATATCAGAAGATGTGGTAAAAGACCGTTTTGACCGTCTTCTTTCCCGGGTTCAGGAGATTGGAAGAACCATGTCGGCTCGGTATACGGGAACAGTACAGGAAGTTCTTGTAGAAGAACAGAACAGCCAGGACACACATCTGATGACCGGAAGGATGTCTAACAATCTGTTGGTGCATTTTGAAGGGGATACTTCCCTTGTGGGAACCATTTGCCAGGTACGATTAGATGAATGCAGAGGCTTCTATTACATGGGTACGAAAGTAGGATAAAGACAGAATGGGAATTTCGATAAAAGATGTAGATGTATCATCTCTGTCACCGATGATGCAGCATTATGTAAAGACAAAAGAAGAGTACAGCGACTGTATTTTATTTTACCGTTTAGGTGATTTTTATGAAATGTTCTTTGAGGACGCACAGACAGTTTCAAAGGAACTGGAGCTGACTTTAACAGGAAAAGACTGTGGTATGGCAGAAAGGGCGCCCATGTGCGGTGTCCCTTTTCACGCCGCAGAGGTTTACATCAACCGTCTGATTAGCAAGGGGTACAAAGTGGCTGTCTGCGAACAGGTAGAAGACCCCAAACAGGCCAAAGGTATTGTAAAAAGAGAAGTTATCCGCGTAGTGACACCGGGAACTACCTTAAACACCCAGGCGCTGGACGAAACAAAGAACAATTATATTATGTCTGTGGTATATCTTTCCAACCGCTTTGGCATTGCCATTGCTGATGTTACCACAGGCGATTTTATGGTGACGGAAGTGGAAAATATCCGCAAGCTGCTGGACGAAATCTACAAATTTTCTCCTGCTGAACTTTTATGCAACGAGGCATTCTGCATGTGCGGCGCCGATATGGACGAACTGAGAAACCGTCTGCACATTTCCGTATCCACACTGGAAAACTGGTATTTTGATGACGAGCTGTGCGCCCGCACTTTAAAGGAGCATTTTCATGTGGGAACTCTGGAAGGGCTGGGTCTGAAGGATTATGCCTGCGCCGTGATTGCGGCAGGGGCGCTTTTTTCCTATTTGCTGGAGACTCAGAAAACTTCACTGGAACACATGCGGGCTATTACCCCCTACATTACCGATAAGTATATGCTCATTGACAGTTCCACCAGACGTAATCTGGAACTGACAGAAACCATGCGGGAAAAAGGCAAGAGGGGTTCTCTTCTCTGGGTTCTGGACAAGACAAAAACTGCCATGGGGGCCCGTATGCTCCGAACCTTTTTGGAACAGCCTCTGATTGATAAGGACGAAATCAACGGACGGCTGGATGCCGTCGAAGAAATCAACCGGCATGAAATGGATCGGGAAGAACTGCGGGAATATCTGAATCCCGTGTATGACATGGAACGATTAGTCAGCCGTGTCAGCTACCAGTCCGCCAATCCCAGAGATATGATTTCATTTAAAACCTCCGTTGGCATGATTCCCCATATCAAAAAGCTGTTAGAACCTTTTACTTGCGGGGAATTAAAAAAAGTTTATGAAGAAATGGATGATTTGAAGGATTTGTACGACCTTCTGGATATTTCCATTGTGGAAGACCCGCCTCTGGCTATGAAAGAGGGCGGTATTATTAAAGAAGGATATCAGGAACAGATTGACCATTTCCGTGAGGCCAAAACCAAAGGAAAAACCTGGCTGGCGGAATTGGAAGCTTCCGAAAAAGAGAAGACCGGAATCCGCACCTTAAAAGTAAAATACAACAAAGTGTTCGGCTATTATCTGGAAGTTACCAATTCTTTTAAAGATATGGTGCCGGATTATTATACCAGAAAACAGACGCTGACCAACGCGGAACGATATATTACCCCTCGTTTGAAAGAACTGGAGGATATGATTTTAGGCGCAGAAGACAAGCTGTATGCTCTGGAATACGACGAATTTGTGAAAGTCCGCAATCAGGTAGCAGCTCAGGTAGAACGGATTCAACGGACAGCCAAGGCCATTGCCCGGCTGGACACCTATCTTTCTCTTGCCCTTGTGGCCTCCCGCAATCAGTTTGTGCGGCCGAAAATCAACACAAAAGGGGTCATTGACATCAAAAACGGACGGCATCCAGTTGTGGAAAAAATGATTTCCAATGATATGTTTATTCCCAATGACACTTATCTGGACAATGGCAAAAACCGGATTTCTGTCATTACCGGCCCGAATATGGCTGGAAAATCCACCTATATGCGACAGTCTGCCCTGATTGTACTTATGGCGCAGATTGGCTCCTTTGTCCCGGCAGATAAGGCAAATATCGGGATTGTAGACCGGATTTTCACTCGTGTTGGAGCTTCCGATGATTTAGCCAGCGGTCAGAGTACCTTTATGGTAGAGATGACGGAGGTCGCTAATATTCTCAGAAACGCCACCTCCAAGAGTCTTCTGATTCTGGACGAAATCGGCAGAGGAACCAGTACCTTCGACGGCCTGTCCATTGCCTGGGCAGTGATTGAGCATATCAGCAATACAAGGCTTTTAGGCGCCAAAACCCTGTTTGCCACCCATTATCACGAACTCACCGAACTGGAAGGCAAACTGGCGGGAGTGAACAATTACTGCATTGCCGTGAAAGAACGGGGAGATGATATTGTCTTTCTACGGAAAATTGTAAAAGGCGGAGCAGACAAAAGCTATGGTATCCAGGTAGCCAAGCTGGCCGGAGTTCCCGACACGGTTATTGACCGGGCAAAGGAGCTGGTGGAGGAACTGGTCAGCGCAGATATTACGGCTACGGTAAAAAATATTGCCTCAGAAAACAGAAAACCAAAGACGAAGCCGGCGGTACACTATGATGAAGTGGATATGGAGCAGATTTCCCTTTTCGACACCGTAAAAGACGACGATGTTCTGGAAGAATTAAAATCCATCCAGGTGGACGAACTGCGGCCCGTAGACGCTCTCAACATTCTATACCGGCTTCAGAACAAGCTGAAGAACAGATGGTGATAAAAAGTGAGAAAAATTGCGGTCTTAGACCAGAATACGATTGATAAAATTGCGGCAGGGGAAGTGGTAGAGCGCCCTGCCTCTGTGGTAAAGGAACTGGTAGAAAATGCTGTGGATGCAGGAGCTACTGCCATTACTGTAGAAATAAAGGAAGGCGGGATTTCCTTTATCCGCGTAACAGACAACGGCGGAGGCATTGAAAAAGAGCAGGTGCCTCTGGCCTTTCTGCGTCATGCCACCAGCAAAATTGAAAAGGTAGAGGATTTGCTGCAGATTTCTTCTCTGGGCTTTCGCGGAGAGGCACTGTCCAGTATTTCTGCGGTCTCCCAGATGGAAGTCATTACCAAAACCCCGGAAGCCCTGACGGGTGTGCACTATGTCATTGAGGGCGGAAGAGAAAAGGCACTGGAAGAAGTGGGGGCGCCAAACGGCACCACCATGCTGGTGCGAAACCTGTTTTTCAATACTCCGGCCCGAGGAAAATTCTTAAAAACCGCCATGACAGAGACGGGATACGTCAGCGGTTACATGGAACAGCTTGCCCTGTCCCATCAGGATATTTCTTTTAAATACATGGTAAACGGTCAGACCAAGCTGCATACCTCCGGCAATTCCAATCTAAAAGATGTGATTTACGGCATTTACGGCAGAGACATTACCAGAGAACTGGTGCCGGTTGCTTTTGAAAAACCCGGTATTTCGATTGAGGGTTTTATCGGGAAACCCGTGATTGCCCGGGGAAACCGGAATTTTGAAAATTATTACATCAACGGCAGATATGTAAAGAGCAAAATTTTGATGAAAGCCATTGAAGAGGCCTACAAGCCCTATATGATGCAGCATAAATATCCTTTTGTGTGCCTGCACTATGACATAGAAGGAGAGGAGATTGACGTCAATGTCCATCCCACGAAAATGGAAGTGCGCTTCCAGAATCAGGGGGCCGTCTACAATGCCACTTATGATATGATTACCGCCGCTTTGTCCCACCGGGAAATGATACCGGAGGTGGAACTGGAAAAGCGAACCGAACCGAAACAAGAAAAAACAGCTCCGCCGGAGCCTTTTGAAACCGGATATAAACAGCAGGCAAAGAAATGGGAGAGCAGCATAAAAGAAGCAAAGACCCCTTACGTGGCAGCCGATTTAAAGCCAGCCATCCAAAAGCCTTCCATACCGGTTCCTTCTGTGCCTCAAACAGGACTTCAACCGGCCATGGCAGAGCCGGCACGGAAAGCAGCCACGGTAAAAAGCGAACTGCCAGGCAGTGTACGTCCCCAGACAGAAGTACACACACCCACGGTTTCTGAAAAACCATCTGTTTCTCCCGAAAAGCCTGTCCAGATGGAGCTTTTTGACGACCGGCTTTTATCCAAAAAAGCACGGCTTCACCACCGGATTATTGGGCAGCTTTTTGAAACTTACTGGCTGGTGGAATATGACAATAAATTTTATATCATTGACCAGCATGCAGCTCATGAAAAAGTTTTATACGAGCGTTTCATGAAAGAATTTGCCAACCGGGAAATTGTAACGCAGATGGTTTCGCCGCCCCAGGTGATTTCTCTGAATCTCCAGGAAGACCTGCTTTTGAAAACCCACATGGAACTTTTTAAAAGATTCGGTTTTGAAATCTCGGAATTCGGCGGCAGAGAATACAGTATCCACGGCGTACCCGCCAATCTTTACGGCATTTCCGTCCAGAATTTCTTTGTAGAACTTCTGGACAGCCTGGAAAACGAAAATGCCAGGCAGCCGCTGGATATTCTCACCGGACGCATTGCAACCGCTGCATGCAAAGCTGCGGTAAAGGGAAACAACACCCTGTCTGTGCAGGAAGCAGACAAACTCATTGACGAACTTTTAGGACTGGACAATCCATATCACTGTCCTCATGGAAGACCCACCATTATCTCCATGACCAAATACGAACTGGAAAAGAAATTCAAACGGATTGTGTAGGTGAATATTTTGAAAAAACCTTTGATTGTACTGACAGGTCCCACGGCCGTGGGAAAGACCAGGCTTTCCATCGCCCTTGCAAAGGCCGTGGACGGTGAAATTATCTCTGCGGACTCCATGCAGGTGTACAAATATATGGACATTGGCTCTGCAAAGATTACAAAAGAAGAGATGGAAGGCGTCCCCCACTACCTCATTGATGTGCTGGACCCAAAAGAAGAGTTTCATGTAGTCCGTTTTCAGGAAATGGCAAAAAAGGCCATGGCAAAAATCTATGCCAAGGGAAAAATCCCTATTCTGACAGGCGGCACGGGCTTCTATATCCAAGCCGTGGTAAAAGACATTGATTTTTCTGAAAACACGGAAAAATCCACGGTGCGGGAAAAACTGGAAAAACTGGCCGAAGAAAAGGGCAGCGAATTTCTCCATGCCAGATTACAGGAAGCAGACCCGGCTTCTGCCCAGAAAATTCATGCCAACAACGTAAAGCGTGTTATCCGCGCTTTGGAATACTATGAACTGACCGGAGAGCGCATCTCTGAGCACAACCTTCGGGAGGCAGAAAAAGAGTCGCCCTATAACACGGCATACTTTGTGTTGAACGATGTGCGGGAACGGCTTTACAAACGCATTGACAGCCGGGTAGACGAAATGTTAAAGCAAGGGCTGGTAGAAGAAGTCCGAAAGCTGGCAGACATGGGATACACCAAAGATATGGTTTCCATGCAGGGCCTTGGCTATAAGGAAATCCTGTCTTATTTTGACCACACCTGTTCCCTGGATGAGGCGGTCTATATTTTGAAACGAGACACCCGGCACTTTGCCAAGCGGCAAATTACCTGGTTTAAGCGTGAAAAGGATGTTATCTGGATAAACAAAAATGAATTCGCATACAAGGAAGAAGACATCCTGAATGATATATTGGAAAACTGTGAGAAAAGAGGAATCATACCATGCAGGAAATGAATGAAATGTACCAGCAGCTTGGTATCAGCCAGGCGGTACTGAATTTTGGAAATAAAATAGAGGCAGGTTTAAAAGAGCGTTTCACTGCCATTGATGAAAATGCAGAATACAACCAGTTAAAGGTGCTGCATGCCATGCAGAAAAATAAAGTCAGCGAAGCCTGCCTGTATTCGTCCACCGGATATGGCTATAACGATATTGGGCGAGATACCTTAGAAGAGGTCTATGCCAGCGCCTTCCACACCGAAGCAGCTCTGGTGCGTCCCCTTTTAGCCTGCGGCACCCATGCCCTGGCTGTGGCTCTGGCAGGAAATCTCCGTCCCGGAGACGAACTCCTTTCCCCTGTGGGAAAACCTTACGATACCCTGGAGGAGGTTATCGGTATCCGTCCCTCCAAAGGCTCTCTGGCTGAATACGGCGTGACTTACCGTCAGGTAGAACTTTTAGAAGACGGCAGTTTTGACTACGAAGGCATCCGAAATGCCATTACAGAAAAGACAAAAATGGTGGAAATTCAGCGTTCCAAGGGCTATCTTACCCGCCCCACTTTTTCTGTCAGCCAGATTGGGGATTTGATTGCCTTTATCAAGGGTATTAAGCCGGACATCATTTGTATGGTAGACAACTGCTATGGAGAATTTGTGGAAAAAATTGAGCCAAGTGACGTAGGCGCAGACTTAATCGTGGGCTCTCTGATAAAAAATCCCGGCGGCGGTCTTGCGCCTATCGGCGGTTACATTGCAGGAAAGAAAGAATACGTGGACAATGCGGCTTACCGCCTGACCTGTCCGGGACTCGGAAAGGAAGTGGGCGCCACTTTAGGGGTAAATCCTGCCTTCTATCAGGGCTTTTTCCTGGCTCCCACTGTAACAGCAGGGGCTTTAAAAGGCGCAATTTTCGCAGCCAACATCTACGAAAAACTGGGATTTTCGGTAACCCCAAACGGCACGGAAAGCCGTCACGATATCATTCAGGCCGTAACCTTCGGCACACCGGAGGGCGTGGTAGAATTCTGCAAGGGCATTCAGGCCGCTGCACCTGTGGACAGTTATGTAGAGCCGGAGCCATGGGCTATGCCGGGTTATGACAGCGATGTAATTATGGCTGCCGGCGCTTTTGTGCAGGGTTCTTCCATTGAACTTTCTGCAGACGGCCCCATTAAGCCGCCGTACACGGTATATTTCCAGGGCGGCCTCACCTGGTATCACGCAAAGCTGGGTATCCTTATGTCTCTGCAGAAGCTGGCAGACAAAAATCTGGTGACTCTTCCGGAAGAATAGGAGCAATATGGAAAAAAAACAAATCTGTGTCATAGGCGGAGGCGCTGCAGGCATGATGGCTGCTATTATGGCCGCCCGGGCAGGAGCCGCTGTCACACTTTTAGAGCACAATGAGAAAACAGGACGAAAACTTCTGGCCACCGGAAACGGCCGCTGCAATCTGACCAACCGTTACCAGAGCAGGGAATGCTATCACAGCCAGAAGCCTGAAACTGCATGGGGAATTTTACAGCAGTTTTCTCTGACAGACACCCTGGAGTTCTTCTCAGAAATCGGCGTTTCCGTAAAAGAAAAAAACGGTTATTTTTATCCTGCCTCCATGCAGGCCTCCAGCGTACAAGAGCTTCTGGAAATGGAAGCCCGGTATCGTAAGGTAAAAATCAAATGCCGGGAGAACGTAAAGGAAATCCGCCCGGAACAGACTGCCTCCTGCAAGCCCTCATTTCTGGTGCGTACCGAAACCTGGCAGTATAAGGCGGACGCTGTGATTCTGTCCTGCGGCTCCCGTGCTTCTCAAATAGAAGGGGCGGATGGCAGCGGCTATACCCTGGCCAAATCCCTTGGACTTTCTGTAGAGAAACCTCTGCCGGCTCTGGTTCCCCTTATGGGAAAAGAAAAATATTTTTCCAAATGGGCAGGCACCCGTATCGAGGGACGAATTTCTCTTGTGGCCGAAAAAAAAGTGCTGAACACGCAGGAAGGCGAACTGCAGCTTACGGATTACGGTATTTCCGGTATTCCGGTCTTTCAGTGCAGCGGTCTGGCTGCCAGACTGCTGGATAAGGGCATTGAGGTTACGGCTGTACTGGATTTTCTCCCTTCCTGTAATCTGGCAGAAACAGAGCAGCTTTTAAAAAGCCGCAGAAAGCAGTGCCCGTATAAGTCCACAGCGGCCCTGCTCACAGGGCTTTTCCCCAAAAAGCTCTGCGACGTGCTGATGGAGAACAAACCGGAAATCCCCGCTCTTGCGGCAAGGATAAAAGAATTTCCTATAAAAATAAAGAAAACCAAACCTTTTAAAAACGCCCAGGTCTGTACCGGAGGAGTTTCTCTTACGGAAGTCCATCCGCACACTCTGGAGAGCCGGAAAGTGCCGGGACTGTATCTGGCCGGAGAACTGCTGGACACAGACGGTATCTGCGGCGGCTATAATCTTCAGTGGGCATGGACCACCGGCGCCCTTGCAGGAAAGGAGGCAGCCAAATGCTGAATATCTGTCAGATAAAACTTCCCGTTACCCATACGCAGGAAGAACTGGAAAAGAAAATACTCTCTGTTCTGCGAATTTCCAGAGAAGAACTGCTTTCCTGGAACATTGCCAGACAATCTCTGGACGCCAGGAAAAAGCCGGAACTTTTCTTTGTCTATACTGTGGAGGTGTCCGTAAAAAAAGAAGCCAAAGTGCTGAAAAAAGTCCGTTCCAAAAACGTCAGTCTGTTGACTCCTAAGAAATTCACTTATCTTCGCATCAAGGAAGAAACCAACAGCCGCCCCGTCATCGTAGGAAGCGGCCCCGCCGGGCTGTTCTGTGCCTACTATCTGGTGAAAGCAGGCTTAAAACCCCTGGTTCTAGAGCGGGGAGAAGACGCAGATAACCGTCTGCGGACTGTGGAAGATTTCTGGAAGACCGGCCGGTTAAATCCGGAATCCAATGTGCAGTTCGGAGAGGGCGGGGCAGGAACTTTTTCCGACGGAAAGCTGAACACGCTGGTAAAAGATCCCATAGGCCGGAACCGGGAGGTCCTGAAAATTTTCGTAGAGGCCGGAGGGCCAAAGGAAATTCTCTACCAGCAGAAGCCTCATCTGGGCACTGACGCTCTGATAAATATCGTAAAAAATATCCGTCATTTTATTGAACAGGCCGGCGGGGAAATCCGCTTTTCCTCTAAAATGACAGATTTGCATATAGAAAACGGCAGAATTGCTTCTGTTACAGTAAACCATACCCAAAAGATTCCCACCAATACCCTGGTACTGGCTGTGGGACACAGCGCCAGAGATACGTTTGCCCTTTTGAAAGAAAAGGGGATACACATGGAGCCAAAATCTTTCGCTGTAGGCCTGCGGGCAGAGCACCCGCAAAGTCTGATTAACCAGTATCAGTACGGACAGGAACAGGCAGCGCAGCTTGGGGCAGCCAGCTATAAACTGACCCACAGGGGAACCAATGGAAGAGGGGTATACAGCTTTTGTATGTGCCCCGGCGGTTATGTAGTCAACGCTTCCTCCGAAGAGGGACGACTTGCAGTAAACGGTATGAGTTACCAGGACCGCGGCTCAAAAAATGCCAACAGTGCCCTGATTGTAACCGTAACTCCGGAAGATTTCTCGGGGGATGACGTGCTTTCCGGAATGGAATTTCAGCGGCGATTAGAAGAGAAAGCATACGAATTGGGACAGGGCAAAATTCCGGTGCAAAAATACGGTGACTTCTGTCAAAATCAGACCTCTGACAACTTCGGAGAAGTCACCCCCTGTATGAAGGGCGGATATGCTTTTGCCAATCTGAGAGATTTGATGCCGGAATTTTTAAATGAAGCCCTTATGGAAGGCATACAGGCATTTGAACAGATTATCCCTGGATTTTCCCGTGCCGATATGGTGCTTTCCGGTATCGAAAGCAGAACCTCCTCCCCGGTGCGTATTTGCAGAGATGAACATTTTCACAGCTCCGTATCCGGCCTTTATCCCTGTGGAGAGGGTGCCGGATACGCCGGAGGAATCACCTCGGCAGCCATGGACGGATTGAAAATCGGTGAGGCAATTATGAAAAATCTCATAAATTTTTCGTAAGGCATATACATCGTTTTTAATCTGTGCTACAATGAATCTGCGAAAACCCTATGCGAAAAAATATGCCAAAGAAATCGCAATATAGAGTATGGCAGAATTTAAAAACATGAAACAGATACCAAAGGACGAGCGCCCGTACGAAAAATGTGTCCGGCTGGGCGCCCAGTCCCTTACTGATGCAGAGCTTCTTGCCGTCCTTTTAAGAACCGGTACGGTAGGCAGCCCTTCTGTGCATATGGCGGAAGAAATTCTCAGTCTTTCCAAAGACAGAAAGGGGCTTCTGGGACTTCACACTTTAAGCCTTGCACAATTAAAATCCGTAAAAGGTATCGGAACAGTAAAAGCAATACAGATAAAATGCATCGGAGAGCTTTCCAAACGCATTGCTCAGACAACAGCCAGGAAAGGGCTTCAGTTTACCCAGCCCGGAACCATTGCGGATTATTACATGGAGCGGCTGCGCCACAAGGAACAGGAGGAGCTTATCTGTATGATGCTGGACACTAAAAATCATTTGCTGGGGGAGGAAATGATTTTCAAAGGAACTGTGAACGGTTCTTTCGTCAGCCCAAGAGAGATATTCCTGACCGCCATGTCTTATCATGCCGTGGGAATTCTTCTTGTACATAACCATCCCAGCGGAGACCCTACTCCCAGTCAGGCTGATTTGGACGTTACACAGCGTATTGCAGAAGCAGGAGAACTCCTTGGAATTCCGCTTCTGGACCACATTATTATTGGGGACTGCAAATATCTGAGTTTTCGCCAGCAGGGGATTTTTTAAATGTTAAAAAGTTAAAGGGGACAAGTTTACATGCCATTGCATAAAACGTTTGGAGTAGACCTGGGAACCAGTACGGTGAAAATCTATTCACAGGACCAGGATACTATTTTAACGGAGAAAAACATGATAGCCATTCGCAACCAGAAGCAGATTCTGGCAGTCGGAAATGAGGCATATGGGATTTTTGAAAAGAATCCGTCTAATGTATCTGTAATTTCGCCCATGGCTTATGGAAAAATTGCAGATGTCAATCACACAGAGATGGTTTTACAGGCTTTACTGGATAAGATAAATGCCGGCAGTGTCTTCAGCAACAGTTTATATCTGGCAGTTCCTTCGGATTTGTCGGAAATTGAACAGCGGGCCTATTACACCATTGGAAATTCCAACCGAAAGAACAAAATATATATGGTCAACAAAACCATCGCCGATGCGGTGGCCCTTGGGATTCCCATTAATCATACAAAAGGAAGCATGATTGTCAATATCGGGGCACAAAGTACGGAAATCTCTGTCATTGAACAGGGAAGAGTGGTTTTGAGCAAAATTGTGGAAATCGGGGGCAAACAGCTGAACGAAGCCATTGTCAACGAGGTTCGCAAACAGCACAACCTCTATATCGGAAACCGGACCGCCAGAAGACTGAAGTTCTCTCTGGCCTATTTAAAAGAAGATATCCGGGAGGCCAGAAAAATTGTGGGGATCGACAGTTTAAGCGGTCTGCCCCGGGAAGGGATTGTGCCCTCTGATATGATATACGAAACAATTTTAGGCCCTATTCGGTCTATCTGCGAAGAAATTCAGTTTTTCCTGGAAAGAACACCTCCGCAGATGTATCAGAATATTCAGGACCAGGGAATCTTTCTGGCGGGAGGATGTGCCAGAATCCCTGATATGGACTGGTTCTTGAGCCAGGCCACCGGGCAAAAAGTACGATTATCGGGATATTATGAACTTTGCACCATATATGGGCTGAAAGAAATTATTGGAAACCGCACCCTTTGGAAATGGGTCAGGTAGCCGGAAAGAAAAGCTGAGGTTTTGAGAATGAAGAAAAAGCATAATTGGACGATTAAAAGCAAGCATGTGCTTGCGGCCATGGTTCTGGGCTGTGTCGGTCTGATGATTTTCGCCGCTGCTGCGAAATTTCCCATTGAACCGGTGAGAAATACAGCGGGGTATATCATTGTACCATTCCAGAAAGGCATCAATAAAGTGGGCGCTGTTCTTGACGATGCCACCGCAGGCTTTCAGAATAAGCAGGCGCTTGTAAAAGAAAATAAAAAACTTCAGGAAAAAGTCGATGAACTGACTGCAGAAAACAGCCGCTTGACCCAGGGGCTTACAGAATTGGAACGCCTGCAGGAATTATACAAGCTGGATCAGGATTACAGTCAGTACGATAAGGTGGCAGCTAATGTTATCTCTAAAGATACAGGCAACTGGTTTAACAGCTTTACCATCAACAAGGGTACGGATGACGGCATCCAGAAGGACTGCAACGTCATCGCCGGCAGCGGACTGGTAGGCATTGTCACGGAAGTGGGCAAAAACTGGGCTACGGTCCGTTCTATTATTGACGACACCAGCAATGTCAGTGCCATGACCATGAGCACTTCTGACCGCTGTATTGTGGCGGGAGATTTGCGTCTGATTGACGAAGGCAAGCTGCAGTTTATCCACTTAAAAGACGAAGATGACAAAATCCAGGAGGGCGAAAAGATTGTCACCTCCGATGTCAGCGATAAATTCCTGAAAGGAATTCTCATCGGTTATGTCAGCGAAATAAAAGAGGACCCCAACAATCTGACAAAGACAGGAACTCTGACACCGGCTGTAGATTTTGAACATTTAAGCGAGGTACTGGTAATCAAAGAACTGAAACAGCAGAAAGGGGATTCCTGATGCGGATAAAGAGAAGAGCCGTACAAGGCCTGGTGATTCTGGTGTGCTTTATTCTCCAGAGCACCGTATTTCAAAGTCTTTCCATTGGCTCTATTGTGCCGAATCTCCTGTTGATTGTCACAGTATCCTTTGGATTTATGCGTGGAAAGCTTTCGGGACTTTGGACCGGACTTTTCTGCGGACTTTTAAAAGATGTTTTCTATGGAAATCTACTGGGCTTTTATGCCCTGATTTATCTGTGTATTGGATATGTGGCAGGATGCTGCTGCAAAATTTTCTACGATGAGGAAATCCGTGTCCCCTTGTTTCTGGTGGCGGCAGGAGATATCCTCTACGGAATTCTGGTATACGGAATGCAGTTTCTCATGCGGGGAAGACTGCAGATTTTTTACTATTTCGGACGCATTATGATTCCCGAAATGATTTATACTGTGTTAGTTACTGTCATTCTTTACAAACTTTTGTTCAAACTGAACAGGAAGCTAAGCGAACTGGAAATGAAAGAGAGAGATTCCATTTGGTTAAGAAAATAAAAAAATTCATCAAAAAAATCGGACTGAAAAGAACAACCGTTGTTATTCTCGTATTCTGCGCCATGTTTGCAGTGCTGATTCAGCGGCTTTTTTCCCTGCAGATTCTTCATGGAGAGGAATACGCGGAAAATTTCAATCTGAGTATCACAAAAGAACGAACTTTAAAAGGAACCCGCGGCAATATTCTGGACAGAAACGGCAAGCCTCTGGCTTACAACCAACTGTCTTATTCCGTCATTTTAGAGGACAACGGAACTTATGACTCCACCAGAGAGAAAAATCTGACCTTGAACTATGTGGCCTATGAACTCTTAAACATTCTGAAGTCCCACAATGAGAGTACAGATATTACTTTTCACATTGTATTGGACGAAGATGGAAAATATGCCTTTGATGCCACAGGTTTTACCTTGAACCGTTTCAAAGCAGACGTATACGGAAAAGCGAAGATTGAAGATTTGAAAAAGAAACAGCTCAATGCCACTGCTGATGAAATCATGGAGTATCTGGCAGGAGAGGAGCGTTTCGGACTGGTAAACAAGGAAAAACCTTATACAAAAAAAGAACTGGAGTCCTATGGGCTGCCGGAAAGCTTTACGCCGGAGGAAACGTTAGAGCTGGTAAAAATACGCTATATTTTATCCACCAACAGCTTTAAAAAATATGTGCCCGTTACCATTGCCACCAATGTCAGTGAAGAGACTGTGGCGGAAATTATGGAGCGCAAGGACAAACTGCAGGGCGTGGATATTACAGAGGATTCTATCCGTGTCTACGACGAGGCAGAAAGTTTTGCCTCCATTATCGGCTATACAGGAAAAGCCGACTCAGAAGAACTGGAAAGCCTCCGCGACCAGGGCTATGATTATTCCACCGACGCTGTGGTAGGTAAAGCCGGCATAGAAAAGGAAATGGAAACCAAACTGCAGGGAAAAGACGGCTCAGAAACTGTCTTTGTGGATACTATGGGAAAAGTTCTGAAAATTGAAAGCGATTCCAGAAAAGAGCCGGAGTCCGGCAATGATGTGTACCTGACTCTGGACAAGGATTTGCAGCGTATCACCTACGATATCCTGGAACAGAAAATTGCCGGAATTTTAGTAGCCAACATTATCAACGCCAAGGAATTTAAAGTAGAAGACGGCATGGATACGGCAGCTATTAAAACGCCTATTTATGATGTATACAATGCCCTGATAAACAATAGTGTTCTGGACATCTCACATTTCAAAGAGGACGATGCCACAGAACTGGAAAAAGAAGTATACGAACGATTTCAGCAAAAGCAGTCTGAGGTTTTTGCCCAGGTAAAAGAAGAGCTGACCAAGGAAAATCCCGCGGCTTATAAAGACTTGTCCGAAGAAATGCAGGAATACCAGAGCTACATTGTGAATGATTTCCTTATGAATAAAAAGGGTATTTTATCCAAAGATTCTATTGATTCCTCTGATTCCGTCTACAAAGCCTGGACCAAGGAAGAATCTATCAGTTTAAAGGAATTTCTGACTTATGCAGCTGGAAAGAATTGGATTGATATTTCCCAATTTTCCTCTGAGGACGAATACCTGGATTCCAATGAGGTATATACCGCACTGGCTGATTATCTGACCGAATCCCTGGCTGATGATGAGGGATTTTCCAAAATCCTGTATAAATATATGCTGCATGAAGACACCATCTCCGGTGCCCAGCTTTGTATGCTCTTGTACGACCAGAATGTTCTGGAAAAAGATGATGCCACATATCAGGCTTTAAAATCCGGTTCTATGAGAGCCTATGATTTTATGATAAACAAAATCCGTAATCTGGAAATCACACCGGCCCAGCTGGCTTTGGACCCCTGCTCCGGTTCCGTGGTTATTACAGATGTCAACACAGGCGAAACTCTGGCCTGTGTGACCTATCCTGGATATGACAACAACCGGCTTGCCAACAACATGGACACCGAATATTTTGCCAAGCTGTCCCAGGATTTATCCGGTCCTTTCTATAACAAGGCCACCCAGCAGCTCACAGCTCCAGGTTCTACCTTTAAAGTAGTTACTGTTGTGGCTGGTATGGAAGAGGGAATTGTAAATGACAGTTACGGTGCTGTCTGTACCGGCCAGTTCGATAAAGTTGCCAATGCACCCTGGTGCTGGCTGCATTCCGGTCATGGTTATATGAACGCGGTTTCCGGTATCACCAATTCCTGTAACGTATTTATGAACCAGGTAGCTTATGATTTGGGTACAGATGCGGACGGAAAATATTCCGACTCTCTGGGTGTGGAAAAACTGATGAAATACGCCAATTTATTCCGTCTGAACGAAAAGTCAGGTCTGGAAATTACGGAAGTATCACCGAAAATGTCTACTTCCGATGCGCTGAGAACTTCTATCGGACAGAGCGATTTGTCTGTTACGACTTCTCAGCTCGCCAGATATGTGACTACTATTGCGAGCCGGGGCACCAGCTATCAGCTGTCCCTTCTTGATAAAGTAACTGACTCCAAAGGAGAAATAATCGAAGATTACACTCCGGAAGTCAAAGGAGACATGGACGTTGCAGACCATACCTGGACTACTGTACAGAAAGGTATGAGAGGAGTTGCGAAAAATAACGCTTCTTTAAGCTCTCTCAGTGTTTCTGTTGCCGGCAAGACAGGTACTGCACAGGAAGATTTAACCCGGCCCTCCCATGCACTCTTTATGGGATTCGCACCTTATGAGAATCCGGAAGTGGGCATTGCCGTCCGCATTGGAAACGGTTATGCTTCCAGCAATGCGGTTGACGTAGCAAAAGATATCCTCCGTTATAAGTACAACCTTGCAGATGAATCTGAAATTGTCACCGGTACAGCATCTTCTGCTGACACGACAACAACACGAAACGATTAAGCTGTCAATTTGCAAAGTACACAGGAAGCAGCAAAAAGAAAATATCAGGAGGATTTGGTATGAGTGAAATTATTGTAGTGACGTCCGGAAAAGGAGGCGTAGGCAAGACCACGGTAACAGCCAATATCGGCCTTGGTCTTGCCAGACTGAACAAAAAAGTAGTTGTAGTGGATACAGACATCGGACTTCGCAACCTGGATGTAGTGCTGGGACTGGAAAACCGCATTGTCTACAACCTCATTGATGTCATTGAAGGAAACTGCAGGATGAAACAGGCGCTGATCAGAGACAAGCAGTGCGATACCCTGTTTCTTCTGCCTTCTGCACAGACAAAGGATAAGACAGCTATTACACCGGAACAGATGGTAAAGCTTACTGAGGATTTGTCCGAAGAATTTGACTATATTATTCTGGACTGCCCCGCAGGTATTGAACAGGGCTTTAAAAATGCCATTGCCGGCGCAGGCCGGGCTATTGTGGTCACTACTCCGGAGGTTTCTGCTATCCGGGACGCAGACCGTATCATCGGGCTTTTGCAGGCCAATGAAATGCCGCAGATTCAGCTTGTCATCAACCGTCTCAGACCGGATATGATTCAGCGGGGTGAAATGATGTCCATAGAAGATGTGACAGAAATTCTTGCCGTAGACCTTCTCGGTGCAATTCCTGATGATGAGGCCGTAGTCATTGCCACCAACCAGGGAGAGCCTCTCTGCGGAAAAGACTCCCTGTCCGGCAGAGCTTTTGAAAATATTTGCCGCAGAATTTCCGGCGAAGAAGTTCCTTTCCTGGAATTTCAGAAAAAACAAGGCGTCTTTCGGCGTCTTTCAGGCATTTTCAGAAAATAATAAAGGAGGACATGGAATTGTTAAGATTTCCTGGCAGACGTTCCGGTCTTATCGCAAAAGACCGTTTAAAGCTGCTTTTGACTTCCGAGCGGCTGGACTGTACTCCACAAATGATGACAATGCTGCAAAACGATATGATTCGGGCTGTAAATAAGTATTTTGCCGTAAGAGAACAGAACGTGGAAATCCGTTACCGGAAAGAAACTGCTACTTTTATGGCAAAAATCCCCTTACAGACCGATATTGAACATTCCTCTCCAGGAATATCCCTCTGGAGATAACAACTGAGATTAGGAAAAAAGGTGTTTTCATGATTAGACAATATAAACTAAAGGACTACAATTTCAGACTGGTGCTTGTGCTGATAGTGCTCACCTCTATTGGCGTACTTCTGGTAGGAAGCGCGGACCCCTCTCTTCAGAAAAAACAGTTTGCAGGTATGATTCTGGGACTGATTGTAATGGTGGTGGTATCGCTGATGGATTACAGTTGGATTTTAAATTTCAACTGGATTATGTACGGCGGAAACCTGTTCCTTCTGCTTCTGGTTATTCTGCTGGGAACCGATGCCAATGGCGCTACCCGCTGGATTAGCATTGGCGGCTTTCAGTTTCAGCCTACCGAGCTTTCCAAGATTATTATTATCCTTTTCTTTGCTAAGTACTTTATGGACCACGAGGAGGATATTAATACCTTGAGAACGCTGGTCAAATCAGCGGTACTGATTGCTGTGCCTCTTGCCATGATTCTGCAACAGCCAGACTTGAAAAATACCATAACTATTGCTATAATTTTCTGTATACTGCTTTATATTGCAGGATTAAGCTATAAAATTATAGGAGGCGCACTGCTGATTGTCATTCCTCTTGCTGTTGTATTTCTCTTTATCGTTGTCCAACCGGACCAGAAGCTGATAAAATCCTATCAGAGAAACCGTATTATGGCCTTTTTAAACTCTGAAGACGATGAGTATTCCGATGCTGTAAACCAGCAGGAAAATTCCGTCATGGCCATCGGTTCCGGTCAGCTTACGGGAAAAGGTCTGAACAACAATGAAGTGGCATCTGCAAACAAGGGAAATTTCGTATCTGAAAACCAGACAGACTTTATTTTCTCTGTTGCCGGAGAAGAACTGGGATTCATCGGGTGCGTGGCAATTTTACTGCTGTTGCTGCTGATTATTTTTGAATGTATCAGAACAAGTCTGCGGGCAAAAGATACTGCCGGAAAGATTATATGCTGCGGGGTAGCATCCATTGTGGCTGTCCAGGGCTTCATCAATGTGGCCGTTGTCACAAAGATTATGCCCAACACCGGAACGCCGCTGCCTTTTGTCAGCTACGGTCTGACTTCCATGGTCAGCCTTTATATCGGAATGGGACTTGTGCTGAATGTGGGCTTACAGCGATACAGAACTTACAGGGAGGTAGAAAAATCATGAACATCGGATTAATTGCACACAATTCAAAGAAAAAATTAATGCAGAATTTCTGCATTGCCTACAGAAATATTTTATCAAAGAACAACCTTTATGCCACCGGAACCACCGGAAGACTTATTGAAGAAGCTTCCAATCTGACCGTACACAAGTTTCTGGCAGGACATCTGGGCGGAGAACAGCAGCTTGGAGCCATGATTGAGCAAAATGACATGGATTTGGTGATTTATTTAAGAGAACCTCTGGAGCCGCAGAAGCATGACCCTGACGTAAAACGTATTTTCATGCTCTGCGACACCCACAACATTCCCATGGCAACCAACCTGGCCACTGCGGAAATGATGATTCGTTCTTTGGGCAGAGGAGAGCTGGACTGGCGTGAGATGTATCGATAAACTTTTCAAAAAACCCCAAAAAAGAACAGGAAGATTTAAAAAGCGTCATCAGCAGAAGGTGAGAAAAACCTTATTTTTGCTTCTCCTTCTAATAATTTTTTTGCTGCTGGGACTGCTTGCCATTATCCTTATTGGAAAAAACAGACAGTTAAAAGAAATCCTTCCGTATGACCGAAGCCAGCGTGTTTTCGGAACCACAGCAGGAGAGGATTATCCCGTAGCTGATGGGCTGTCCCAGAATCTTTGCGTAGGAGAGGCGGAAACTTCCCTGGAGGGTGTAGAAGCCAAAGAAGGGGAACGGGCCGGACTTTTTGATATCCATGGCAGAAAAATTTCCTTTTCAACCGGACTCTATGAAAGAGTATCTCCAGGTACGGTGACACAGCTTATGACTGCACTGGTGGCCTTTGAAAAGCTGAATCCCGACGATACGGTCACCATTTCCCAGGAGGATATGGTATACGGTCAGAACCGAAATACCTGCGGACTGTCTGCAGACAATCAAATCACCGTCAAGCAGCTTTTAAATGCCGTTTTAGTATCTTCGGCACAAGACGCTTGTCTGGCCCTTGCACGAAGCGCAGGAGGCAGCGCAGATGCCTTTGTGGACTTGATGAACCAGAAAGCCCAGGACCTTGGCATGACCAACACCAACTTCGTAAATGCAACCGGTGTTTCGGACGAAAATCAGTATACCACGGTTTACGATATCTATTTGCTTTTAAATGAACTTTTAAAATATCCGGACCTTACCAATGCCATGGGGCTGTCGGAATTTATCCTGAATTACAGCCAGGCTGACGGTACTGCCAAACAGCAGTGGCTTAGCTGTGACAATCTCTATGCCACAGGCCGAATCACTGTTCCCAGAGGCGTAACCGTATTAGGAGGAAAATTTTTCTCTTCTGATACGGAAAGATATACCGCTTTGCTGGTGCAGAACAATTATGGAAATGCTTTTGCAGCTATTGTTTTCCAGTCAGAAAGCGAAACGGAAATGAACAACCGTATCTGCCAGATGCTGGAAAAGATTAATTCTTAATTTTTGCTATAAATTTTGAATTTACCATTGTATTTTTGAACGATATGCACTATAATTAATTTAACAATAACCACGGTTTTAGTAAAATTACATATTACGTGCGGCTAAGGAGGAAATTGCGATGGTTCAGTTAATTGTAGGAGAAAAGGGTAAAGGAAAAACAAAGGTACTTCTGGATAAAGTAAATACAGAGGTCAAAGAAGCAAACGGAACACTGGTATATCTGGATAAAAGCAGAAAGCACATGTATGAATTAAATAATAAGGTACGTTTAATTGATATGTCTGACTACGATATTCAAAATAGCAGTGAATTTCTGGGATTTCTCTCCGGTGTAGTTTCTCAGGACAATGACCTGGAAAGAATGTATCTCGACAGTTTCATTAAAATTTCACGGGTAACAGATGAAGCATTTGCAGATGTGATGGCACGCCTGAAGGATATGGGTGAAAAATACAACGTATCTTTTGTATTAAGCGTTTCCAAAGACGAAAAGGAACTTCCCGAAAGCGTCAAAGAGATGATTCTGGTTTCCATTTAATCGGATTTCCTACGTTACAGCAAGTATGAAAGAGCTGTCGTTTTAAGCAGAATAAGAGGCTTAAAGCGGCAGCTCTTCTTTTTGACAGCGCAGACAAAAGGGCTTCTTCTTTTTAAAGACGTTCGGTATCGTCTGAAAAGGAAGACACTCTTCCGAAAAGGCTGAGCAAATACAACCCGCAGATACCTACCAGTGCATAAATAATTCTGGAAATCCAGGTCATATCGCCAAATAAAAAGGTAACAAGATTAAATCGGAAAAATCCAATCAATCCCCAGTTTACCGCACCGATAACGGTAACAACCAGTGCCGTATAATCTAAAATTCTGCTGTTCATAATACAAGCCTCCTTTTTCCTTATCTAGTATTTCCATCCCATTCCTTTTTATGCAAAAAATTTAGCTATTGTGATTCCCACCTGAAAATGGTAAAATACAAGGTAGTGCAGAAAATGAACGGAGATTAAAGGAGATTAAACTTGTCAGGCAAAAAAAACAGTTTTGGTAAAAAAATAAAACAATTCTTTTCAGCTTTAAAACGGCTGCTGACTTTTAATATTACAACCATCATGTTCGGCGCCCTGTTTATCTATATGATAATTACCGTAATTTTGTATGCCACCTCCCCCCATGTAACCTCCTATCAGGTTACCTCCGGTCCGCTGACAAAGAATCCGGTATGTACAGCGCTGGCACTCCGGGAAGAGCAGGTGGTACAGGCGGGCGGCACCGGATACACGGAATATTATGCACGAGAAGGCATGGAGGTACGGAAAAACGGTTCTGTATATGGGTTGTCCAGCGCCAGGCAGGAGGTGCAGAATGTCAGCCTCACAGAGGAGCAACTGGAAAAACTCCGGTCCAGTATGGCTAAGTTTTCCTATGCCTTTGATGGCAGCGATTTCTATGATACCTACAGCTTTAAGTATGAATTAGAGGGAAGTATTCTCCAGGCTGCAGGAGTGACCGAACAGACCGATAAAGAAGCTGCCGATACAGACGAAGACAGCGACTCCCAGGTCATTACCGGACAGGCTGTGGGAACTGCTGTATCCCTGGGCAGCCAGACCGTCTACACTTCTCCGGAAGCAGGTGTGATTGTATATTCTACAGATGGGTACGAGGATAAAACCGTTGAAAACCTTACAGAGGAGGATTTCAATGAAAAATCTTACAAAAAGACAGACCTTTTAACCAGCGAAGAAATAAAAGCAGGAGATTCTGTCTACAAAGTAATTACCAGCGAAAAATGGACCCTTATGGTTCCCCTCACCGATAAACTGGCGGCAGCGATTGCAGACCGTACCAGTATCAAGGTCAAATTTACCAAGGACGGGGAAAGTCAGAATGGTTCGCTTTCCATTATCAGCATCGGAGACCAGAAAGTTGCCCAAATCCAGCTGCAAAACGGTATGGTACGTTATGCGTCTGACCGTTTTCTGGAAATTGAACTGGTTGTAAATACACAAAGCGGTCTGAAAATACCGGTAAGTTCTATTGTAACCAAAGAATTCTACCTCATTCCCCGTGATTTTCTTGCAAAAGGAGACAACAGTGAGGGAGAAGGTTTTATTAGGGAACTGGACAGCAACAGCGACTCTCCGGTTACAGAATTTGTAGAAGCTGTTATCTATAAAGAAACAGACGCAGACGGCAATGAAATCACCTCTGAATCCGAAACAGAAGATGATTCCGGCGGTTACTGTTATGTGGATAAGGAGACCTTCCAGGACGGTGATATTCTGAAAAAACAGGACTCTACTGAAACCTTTGAAGTCGGGGAGGTGGATTATCTGGAAGGTGTTTATTGTATGAATAAAGGATATGCCGTTTTCCGCCAGATTAAAATTTTAGACCAGAATGAAGAATACTGTATTGTTGCACAGGGAACCTCCTACGGTCTCCAGCCTTTTGATTACATTGTTTTGGATGGAGAAAGTGTAAAAGAGGAAGAAATTCTCTATTAGCAAGTTACTCAGATACAAAAGAAAGGGGTATGAACTATGAGTGTCTGTGAGAATTATAAAAACGTAGAAGAAAAAGTAATACAGGCATGCAAAAGAGCCGGCAGAGACCCAAAAGAGGTTACGCTGATTGCCGTAAGCAAGACAAAACCCATGTCCATGATAGAGGAACTCCTGCCTCTGGGTGTCCGGGATTTCGGAGAAAATAAAGTGCAGGAACTGACTGCCAAAGCAGAAAGTCTTTCCCCTGAAATACACTGGCACATGATTGGACATCTGCAGCGAAACAAAGTAAAATATGTAGTAGACAAGGCCTGCCTCATACACTCCGTGGATTCCCTGCGTCTGGCAGAGGAAATCAGCAAAGAAGCGGGAAAGAAACAGGTCACGGTCTCCATCCTTCTGGAAGTCAACGCAGCGGGAGAAGAGAGCAAATTCGGAATTACCCCAGGGGAAACACTTTCTCTTGCACAGGAAATTGCAAAGTTGCCCCATATCCAGATAAAAGGATTGATGACGATTGCTCCTTATACTCAAAATCCGGAAGATAATCGGATATTTTTCAGAAATTTAAGAAAATTAAGTGTTGACATTGCACAGAAAAATATTGATAATGTTACTATGAGTGTCCTGAGCATGGGCATGACCGGTGATTATGAAGTCGCCATCGAAGAAGGAGCCACCCACGTCCGTGTAGGAATCGGCATCTTCGGAGAAAGAGATTACAGTATATAGAAAGATTGGAGATTGATATTATGAATATCTTAGATAAATTTTTGGACGCAGTAAAGGTAAATGAGGATTTTGATGATGACGACTTTTTAGATGATGTAGATGACGATTTTGAAGATGAAAAGCCCAAAAAGAGATTCTTTAAAAAGCTGGATGAAGACCTTGATGACTACGACGATGATTTATCTTCTGTAAAAAGCCATAAAAAAGCAGAGAAGCAGACTGCTGCCGCAAAGGCTCCAAAGCCTCAGAAACAGCCAGCCTCTTCTTCCAGTAAGGTGACGCCTATGTATAATGTGAAAAAGAAAATGCCTTCCAACGAAGTGTGCGTAATTAAACCAAAGCAATTTGATGACTCTACTGAGATTGTGGACGCGCTTTTAGACAGCTGCACCGTAATCTTAAATTTAGAGGGACTGGATATCAATTTGGCCCAGCATATCATTGACTTTACTTCCGGTGCAAGTTATTCCATCAACGGAAGTATCCGTAAGGTTTCTTCCTACATCTTCATTCTGACACCAGAAGGTGTGGATATTACCGGAGATTCCCAGGAGTTTTTGAATGACATTACCGGCGGTTCCATGTACGAAGGGATTTAAAGAGCGTTTATGGAAAAAGATGTATTATTCAAAAAGCGTATGACAGAGCTTAGTAAGAAGGCCTATTACAGAGGCATTCTTACTTTCTCCGACTTTCTCGACTTAAATGAACAGACTATGCTTCAGAGTCTTTCCCTGAAAGATACAGGTGTTTCCGTAAAACTCTGGGGCGGTTATGAAACAGCAGAGCGTCAGATGGCAGCCTTTGTCCCTGATGCTTTTTGTTGTGAAGAAGATTATCCTCTGTCCTGTCTCCGAATCCAGCCCTTAAACCGAAAATTTTCGGACAAACTGACACACCGGGACTATCTGGGAGCCATTCTGAATCTGGGCATTGACCGGAGTAAAATCGGAGATATTCTCATGGAGGCGGAAAGCGCTTGTGTATTCTGCCACACTTCTATGTGTGACTTTCTCATAGAGGAAATCTGCCGTATCCGCCACACATCCGTAAAAGCAGAGCGCATTACAGAAATCACGGACTTTCCTGTTCCCAGAAGAGAAGAGCTTTCCGGTACGGTAGCTTCTCCCCGTCTGGACAGTATCATTGCCCTGGCTTTTGGGACTTCCAGAAGCAGTATGCTGCCTTTCATTGAAGGGGGCAAAGTCTTTGTCAATGGCAGGAATGTGGTGTCCAACGGATATGCCCTGAAAGACGGAGATATTATTTCTGTCCGGGGAAAAGGCAAATTCCAGTTCGGCACTGTAACCAACAAAACCAAAAAGGACCGTTACCATGTGGTCCTATACAAATACTGTTAAGAAAAGGAGGTCTAGCCGCTATGACAGAAGAACGTATACTGGTGCAGCGAGAGGGTACGTTTCACTACCCCATTGTGTTCCGAAAAGATTTTTCTTCCCTTTCCGAGGAAGTTCTCTCTCTTTCCAAAAAAAGCCGCCGTATTTGCGTGGTTTCGGACAGCCATGTAGCGCCCTTATATCTGGATACAGTCACAAAAGAGCTGGGAAAATGCGGTATGAAAGTAACTACTTATATTCTGCCTGCAGGAGAATCCAACAAAAATCTGGACCAGATTCAGGGAATCTATGAACATCTGATTCAGGAACATTTCGACCGAAACGATATGCTGGCAGCCCTGGGCGGCGGTGTCACGGGAGACATGACCGGATTTGCAGCCGCCACTTATCTGCGGGGCATTGATTTTATACAGATTCCCACAACCCTTCTTTCCCAGGTAGACAGCAGTATCGGAGGAAAAACAGGAGTGGATTTCAGGCAATACAAAAATATGGTAGGCGCCTTTCATCAGCCTTTATTGGTCTATACCAACGGAGCCGTGCTGAAAACCCTGCCCGATGCAGAATTTGCAAGCGGTATGGGCGAAGTCATTAAACACGGACTTATCCGTGATAAAGGTTACAGCACATGGCTGGCCTGCAACCGGGAAGCCATCCTGGAAAGAGAGGAATCGACCTGTCTGGAAATGATTTACCGAAGCTGTATGATTAAAAAAACAGTAGTAGAAAAAGACCCCACCGAACAGGGCGAACGAGCCGTCTTAAATATGGGACATACCATCGGCCATGCAATAGAAAAACTGAAAAACTTCACCATGTCCCACGGAGCCTGTGTAGCCGTAGGCTGCGCTGCGTCCGCCTTTTTGTCTATGCAAAAGGGCTGGATTACAGAGGAAGATTACAAAGGCGTTCTGCGGCAGCTAGAGGCCTTTCATCTGCCTGTAGAGACAACCGGGCTGTCTCCTGAGGACATTTTGCAGACTACCAAATCCGATAAAAAAATGGATGGAAAGGCTGTGAAATTTATCCTGCTGAAGGGCTGGGGAAATGCTGTGGTGGACAGAACCCTGACAGATAGGGATTTGCTGTCCGGTATTCACGCTGTACTGGCTGCAGATTAAAAGGAGGAATCTATGGAACAAAAACGACGAATACAATCCTTTCTGGAACTGGCTGTGTCTGCCGCTGCCCTTACGGGACTTGACCAATGGACAAAATTTCTGGCAGTAAAGCACTTAAAAGACCAGGCAGACATTGCTTTAATTCCCAATGTGCTGTACCTGCATTATCTGGAAAACCGCGGTGCTGCCTTTGGTATGTTTCAGAATCAAAAGGTTTTCCTGGTACTGCTCACATCCCTGATTCTGATTGGTGTTTGTTATGTGCTGTGGAAGCTGCCGGAAGGCAAACATTTTCTGCCTTTAAAAATACTGTGTTTTCTTATCACAGCCGGAGGAATCGGGAACCTGGCAGACCGTCTGCGTCTGAACTATGTGGTAGATTTTATCTATTTTTCCCCCATTGATTTTCCGGTATTTAATATAGCGGATATCTATGTTACTGTCAGTATGGTGCTTTTATTCCTTTTGGTTTTATTTTACTATAAAGACGAAGATTTTCAGTTTTTAAAATGGAAATCCCCCAAACAGCAGGAGCAGGAATCATGAAACAGATTTGTTTACAGGCTGAGGCCGCTTATGAAGGAGAACGGATTGACAAATATCTGGCGGAAGTAATGAATGATTACTCCCGCTCTTTTTTACAGAAACAGCTGAAAGAAGGGAATGTAACCGTGGGACAAAAGCCGGTGAAAGCCAGTTATAAACTGGCAGAGGACGATGAAATCACCGTACAGGTGCCGGACAGTCAGGAACCGGATATTCTGGCAGAAGACATCCCTCTGGATATTCTCTATGAAGATGAACAGGTTCTGGTGGTAAACAAACCCAAGGGCATGGTGGTACACCCAAGCGCCGGACACTATACGGGAACGCTGGTCAATGCCCTGATGTTCCACTGCAAAGACCGCCTTTCGGGCATTAACGGAGTTCTGCGTCCGGGAATTGTCCACCGCATCGATATGGACACAACAGGTGCCCTGGTGGTGTGTAAGACCGACCTGGCTCACCAGAGCCTGGCCCAACAACTGAAGGTACACAGCATTACCCGGAAGTACCGGGCCATTGTTCACGGAAATTTAAAAGAGGACCAGGGTACCATTGAAGGAGATATCGGGAGACACCCGGTAGAACGAAAAAAAATGGCGGTGCATGTAAGAAACGGAAAACCGGCAGTAACCCATTACCGGGTACTGGAACGTTTCGGCAGTTTCACCTATGTAGAGTGTCAGCTGGAAACTGGCCGCACCCATCAGATTCGCGTACACATGAGCAGCATTGGACATCCCCTTTTGGGAGATATGCTGTACGGACCTAAAAAATGTCCTTACGGGGGACTTACCGGGCAGACACTTCACGCCATGGTGCTTGGTTTCCAACATCCGGTAACCGGAGAATATATGGAATTTAAAGCGCCTTTGCCGGAGTATTTTGAGAATTTGCTGAAAAAGTTAAGATAAATAAAATTGTGACGATATCTCCAAGAAAATTTTCTAATTTTATATACATTTTCACAAAAATAGATTATAATGGATATAACATAAGAATTTTCAAGAGAGGAGTGTATGGTTATGGCAGCAACTACAGTTATAACAATCGGACGTCAATATGGAAGCGGGGGACGGGAAATCGGTATGAAACTGGCACAGGATTTAGGTATCAAGTGCTATGATAAAGAGCTGTTGGACCGTGCAGCCAAAGACAGTGGTATCTGTCAGGAATTATTTGAGCACCATGATGAAAAGCCGACTAACAGCTTTTTATATTCCTTAGTTATGGATACGTATTCTTTTGGTTATTCTTCCGCAGCATTCGCAGATATGCCCATTAACCACAAGGTATTCCTGGCTCAGTTTGACACCATCAAAAAGCTGGCAGAAGAGGAATCCTGCGTTATGGTCGGACGCTGTGCAGACTATGCTCTGGCAGACTTTAACGGTGCATTCAGCGTTTTTATCCACGGAGATATGGACAAACGAATTCGCCGTATCGCAGACAAATATCAGCTTACCGATGCTGCGGCCAAGGACCGAATCCATAAAACGGACAAACAGAGAGCCAGCTATTATAATTATTATACCAGCAAGAAATGGGCGGACGCAGACAGCTATGACCTCTGCCTGAACAGTTCCGTTCTGGGAATTGACGGCTGTGTGGAAATGATTAAGAAAATGCTGGAAATCAAAAGGCGGAGCTTCTAGTGTTTGAGTAAAATACCAGAACTAACCCGTCAATAAACAACCTTTTTTACCGTTGTTTATTGACGGGTTTTTATTTGGCATCCTCTTACTTATGATTATTTACCGCATGCCACCCATTGATATTACTGTTCAAAATAGCAGTAAACATCCTTTCCTTGGCACCTGGATTTTCCCGGTTTAAGCTGGCCAGCAGTTCCTTGGCATACTGCCGCTTGGTATAGCCGTCCACAGGGCAGGGGCTTTTCTCAATTTCCAGATGATACATGTTTTTAAATCCAATCACATCAGCCTCATTAACGAACAGAAGAGGGCGGATGACGGTTAAATCCATACGGTCCAGATAGGTTTTCGGGGCAAACGTATGAAATCTGCCTTCGTAAATGAGAGAGAGCAGCATGGTTTCTATCACATCATCCTTGTGATGAGCGTAAGCAATTTTATTGCAGCCCAGCCGCTTGGCTTCTGTGTTCAAAGCGCCTTTTCTCATTTTAGCACAAAGAGAACAGGGATTGCTTTCTTTTCTTTCCTCAAAAATAATAGGCGCAATATCTGTTTTTACAACATGAAAGGGCACATCTAATTCTTTGCACAGATTTTCAATCTTATCCAGGGAAAAATCAGGATGTCCCAAATCTACTGTAATGACCTCTATGGTAAAAGCTTTTGGATAGAAGCGCATCAGTCCATGAAGGGCATAGAGCATAGACAGACTGTCTTTCCCGCCGGAAACTCCCACGGCAATTTTATCCCCTTCCTCTATCAGCTGAAATTCGTCTACCGCCTTTCTGGTAAGACTCAATAATTTCTGTAATTTCATACAACACAGTCCTTTCCAATTTGTATAAGTCTTCTGAATCATAGCACAAATACTGAAAAAAAGAAACATTTTTTTGCAGTTTTCCCCACAGGCGGGAAAATTCATGATATACTGTTTCCTAGCGAAGAATTCAAAAAAAGAACGGAGGCCCAACATGAAATTTCGTTGGAACAAAAAATATCTGTACTGGGGAATGACAGCTTTTGCAGTAATCTGTGCCAGCCTGTTGTTTTATTTTGTCATTTTCCGTATGCATGTGCTGTTTAACGGAATCCGAAGATTTATAAGCATTATGATGCCCGTTATCTGCGGCGCAGTGATTGCCTATCTTCTAATTCCCGTGCTGAATTTTCAGGAGAGGAAAATCTTTCGGTATTTTACAGAGAAAAAGAAGATGACTTTGGAGCCGGGGCACAAAAAAATGGTTCGATATCTGTGT
Organism: Blautia sp. HCN-20427; assembly: GCF_037890365.1. Lineage (NCBI taxonomy): Bacteria > Bacillati > Bacillota > Clostridia > Lachnospirales > Lachnospiraceae > Blautia > Blautia sp. HCN-20427. The sequence continues at coordinate 63,645 of NZ_JBBKBX010000006.1, forward strand.
ATCAGTACGTCACTGCTTTTTGCCCTGCTGATTATCTATTCTCTTTTGTCCATGATTGTACCAAGTATTCTGGACAGTATTATCAGTATTATTAACGATTCGCCAAGATATGTCCAGAATATCCGGCATTGGCTGGAAGCCCTTTTAAAGGACAATCCGGAGTGGAAGACCATTGTCTTTGACTATCTGAACCGTTATTCTCCCAAAGTGGAAGCCTTTTTAAATGTTGAAGTGCTGCCGCAGGCAAAGGCGGTTCTGCAGTCCCTGACCACAGGGGTGTTCGGAACTTTGGTCTTTATCAAAAACCTGTTAATCGGTCTGATTATTTCCGTGTACCTGATGGCCGGAAAAGAAGCGTTTGTTACCCAGTCTAAAATGCTGGTGTATGCATGGTTCGATACAGAACGCGCCAACAGTATTATCAGAGCCTTTCGTTTTACCCACAAAACCTTTGGCGGTTTTATCAGCGGCAAAATTGTGGATTCCCTCATTATCGGGATTCTGTGCTATATTGGCACCTCCATGATTGGAACCCCTTACAAACTCCTGGTCAGCGTTATTGTAGGCGTCACCAATGTGATTCCCTTTTTCGGACCTTATCTTGGTGCCATCCCCAGCGCCTTTATCATCCTTATGGTAAACCCGGTGCAGTGTCTGTATTTCCTGATTTTTATTCTGGTTTTACAGCAATTTGACGGAAACATTCTGGGACCGAAAATTCTGGGAAATTCCACGGGACTTTCCAGCTTCATGGTGATTGTTGCTATTTTGCTGTTCGGCGGGCTTATGGGAATTCCCGGCATGATTATCGGGGTTCCTCTGTGGGCTGTTATGGTAGCAGGTGTAAGGCATTTCCGCGACCATGAGTTACGAAAAAAATCTATGCCAACAGACGAGAAAATGTATGAAAACCTTCAGTATATTGACCCAAAAACCCTGCAGCCGGTAGAATTTTCCCAAAACAAAAATTCAGAGCAGAACAGCAGTAAAGAAAATGAAAGTGAGGATACACATTTATGAAACTTGTTATACAAAAGGTAAGCAGCGCTTCTGTAGAAACAGAGGGAAACTGCATTTCATCTATCAACAAAGGCTTTCTGGTGCTGGTGGGCATTGGAAAAGAAGACACCAGAGAAACCGTTGACCAGTATGTAAAGAAAATGATAAATCTGCGTATCTTTGCAGATGAGGAGGGTAAGACAAACCTTTCCCTGGCAGATGTAAACGGAGAAATTCTGTTGGTATCACAGTTTACCCTGTATGCCAACTGCAAAAAAGGCAATCGGCCCAGTTTCTTTGACGCAGGAAATCCCCAAGAGGCAGAGGCTCTGTATGAATACATGGTTGAAAAAGTCAAAGAAAGCGTTCCGGTAGTCAAAACCGGAAAATTCGGAGCGTACATGAAGGTTTCCCTGATTAATGACGGACCGTTTACCATTCTTTTAGATGAAAATACGTTTGCGAGATAAAAATGACAAAAATAATAGGTGCTCCGTGAAAGAGTGCTTATTATTTTTTTGCTTTATTAAGTTTACCATAAATATGTTATGTATTCTATGAATTTAGATACACAAGAGTAGTTGTTTCTTCTGAAAATAGTTTAGCGGACAAATACAGATTTAACCGAAAAACTATAGCTTTTTTCCTTTATTTGTGATAAACTACTCTCAAAACAATCATTTTGGAGGTTTTCTTATGGCAAAGCCAATTACATACCGTGAACAGGAAAAAATTGAAAATACCGTAAAACTTCGTGAATTCCTTATGGAACTTCCTCCATACGTCAAGGATTATTTCCGCGCCAAGGAACCCACGACCTCTGACAAAACCCGTTTGTCTTATGCATACGATTTGCGTGTGTTTTTTCGTTTTCTGCAGCTTACAAATCCTGCTTTAAAAGAAAAACCCATGACTGATATTTCTATCCAGGATTTATCCCTTTTACAACCTGTGGATTTTGAAGAATTTGAGGAATATTTAAAGGCCTACAAAACCCCGGACAACAAACTGGAAACCAACTCCCGTACAGGAATTGCCAGAAAAATGTCCTGTCTGCGCAGTTTTTATGATTATCTGTGCAAACGCCAGCTTTTACAGTCTAATCCTGTCCGCCTTGTGGATATGCCCAGAATCAAGGAAAAAGCCATTATTCAGTTAGATCCCGATGAGGTGGCCAATCTTCTGGACCATATTGAAAATTATGGAAATCAACTGACCGGCGTACAGCTTTATCACTATAACAAGCAAAAGTACCGCGACATTGCCATGATTACTCTCCTGCTCGGAACAGGTGTTCGTGTTTCCGAACTGGTGGGACTGAATATAGGTGATGTAGATTTCAAAAATAATGGCATCCGGATTCTGCGAAAAGGAGGAAATGAAATGATTGTCTACTTCGGTACAGAGGTGGAACAGGCTCTGAAAGATTATCTGGAAATCTCCAGAACTGCCATTACCCCGGTCGCCGGGCATGAAGAAGCACTTTTCCTCTCCGGCCAGCGCAAACGTATCAGCGTGGATGCCGTGGAAAAAATGGTGAAAAAGTACGCTTCTGCCATTTCTGTCAAAACGATTACTCCCCATAAGCTGCGAAGCACCTACGGTACGGCTCTGTATCGGGAAACCGGGGATATTTATCTGGTGGCAGACGTTTTGGGACACTCTGATGTCAATACCACGAAAAAGCACTATGCCAAATTAAGCGATGAACGGAGGCGTTCTGCCTCCAAAGCCGTGGTGCTGCGGGAAAAGCAGGATTAAAGACCGCTTTGCGCCGGACCGTTTAACAGTTTTCCTTCATAATCAAATCGTGAACCGTGACAGGGACAGTCCCAGCTTTTCTCATCCGGATTCCAGGAAAGCTGACAGCCAAGATGGGGACAACGGATTTCAACCCCATGGATATTCTGCTGTTCATCTTTATAAATACCTATTTTTCGCCCCTTATAGGTGACAATGCCGCCATGTCCCGGCAGAATATCCCGGGCTGTCTTTTGCGGGTCGTAAAAAAACGGTTTTGCCAGTTCCTTTACAGAACGGACGCCATCAGAAAGAAAAAAGTCCAAATCCTTTACAGGTAATCTCCCGGGCCGGAAAACTTCCCTATTGGGATTGGTAAATCCGCAGATATCGTCACGAATGAGCATGGCTGCCGTCATAGCTGTTGTCATGCCCCATTTCTGAAAGCCTGTAGCCACATACCAGTTCTGCCTGCTGCCGGAAAATCTGCCGATAAAAGGCACAGAATCCGCGGTAACGCAGTCCTGGGCTGACCAACAGCACGCTTCCCGGCTTTCGGGAAACCACCGGGCCGCCTTTTCCCTCAATTTCTCATATCTTGCCGCTTGTCCTGTCTTGTCTCCACAGCGGTGTCCCTCTCCTCCCAACAGCAGATACGGCCCATAACTGCGAAAAGAGAAATCCCGCTTTTCTGCACCGATATACATACCGTTTACTTCCATGGCATTTTCCAGGGCTACTACATAGGAACGCTCCTGGTGCATTTTTGCAAAATACAGCCCCGGAAAGTTTACGAAAGGAAAATGACAGGCAAAAACAATTTTTTCCGCTTTTACCCTTCCCTCCGGAGTGAACAGTACGTTCTCTCTGACGCGCTCTACCGGAGTGTTTTCATACACCTGTACCTGCTCTGCCAGAGAAGAAAGAAATTTCAGAGGATGAAACTGAGCCTGATTGTGAAATTCTACCGCCCCCCATACAGGAAACGGCAGGGTCAGCCCTTCCCTGCGAAGACCTGCGGGAAGCCCCAGACTGCCTGCTGCCCTCGCCTCTTCTTCCAATCCCCGGGCGCTCCTTCCGTACACATAAGAAGAAGTTGTTTCAAAATCACAGGCTATCTGTTCCTTTTCTATCAGACGCTCATACTCCTTTCGCGCCTCTTCGTTGGCAAATCCATACTGTCTGGCCTTCTCTATTCCATATTTCTTTATAAGACCTGCATAACACAGCCCATGCTGGGATGTGATTTTTGCCGTAGTATTTTGGGTCTGGCCGCTGCCAATAAAGTATCTCTCCAACACTACTGCTCTCCTGCCCTCTCTCTGCAGCAGATACGCGGTCAGAATCCCCGTTATGCCTCCTCCGATAACGGCAATTTCTGTTTCGATTTCCCTGTTTAAATTCTCCCATCTTTTTAATATACAGGAGTTTGTCCAAATAGATTTCATGCTGCTTCTCCTATAACCTTTTCTTTACAGCATGCCCTGTTTTCTTCCTTTTCATACCATTCTTCCTAAAACCAGGGTGTTCTGCAGACTGCCGCAGGAAAAAATCCCCCACTCTGAAAGAACACAAAACCATGGATTCTGCAGCAGTCCCAGTTCTTCTCCTTATGCACTTAAGAAGGACACATAACAAGGATTCTTTGAGGTGTGGTCTGGGGAGGAATACTAAAAGTAGTGGCTGTATAATAAACCAGCAGTTCTTGATTTCCCGGATGACAGGTAAAGGGCTGCCCGTTTACAGTGGAAATACGGGTTGCAGAAGACAGATTCAGTTTCAGAGAATTGTCTTCTGCTGTCAGAGTTGCGTCAAAATAATTCAATGCTGCATCCTGGTTCTGCCGCAAAACCGTTACCACCTCTGCCTGATACCGGGGCGGATAAATAGCCGGGGCCGGAAGGCTGGTATCGTAGAAAGCAGCTACACGCATCCCTCTTCTCAGCCGCACCTGATCGATGACCATGGTTTCTCCGGTCACTACAAAGTTCACCGTTTCCGTCTCTGTCTGTATCGTTGCCAGAAAACTGCAGCAGGAATTGCCCCTGCTGATATTTCGTATCACACCAACAACTTTCCCATAGGTTTCGTATGCCATAAAAAATCCTTTTTCTTTTATCCTATGTACCTCTCACAAAAAGGTTCTTCCAAAGACAGGCATGGATTCGCTCTGTCCGGGACATACTAGTACAAGGAACAGGAGGAAAACAACTATGGAATTAAAAAACAGTATTACCAAAGAAAACCTCATGCGGGCTTTTGCCGGAGAGAGTCAGGCCAGAAACCGCTATACCATGGCAGCCTCACAAGCCAGAAAGAATCAACTGGCTGTTGTGGAAGCAGTGTTTACCTTTACCGCCAATCAGGAACGGGAACATGCTGAAATTTTTTATAAACATCTGACAGCTCTGGCAGAGAAAAACATTTCCATTGACGGCAATTACCCCGTGGATATTTCTCAGGATGTGGCAAAACTTCTGCGCTTTGCGGAAAAGAACGAAATGGAAGAACACGACGATGTGTATAAGGCATTTGAGGAAAAAGCAAGGGAAGAAGGATTTGCAGAAATTGCCGCTTCTTTTCATATGATTGGAAAAATCGAGAAAACCCACGGAGAGCGGTTTCGTCTTCTGGCCCAAATGCTGGAATCGAACACACTGTTCGTGTCAGAGATTGAAACATCCTGGATGTGCCTGAAATGCGGAAATATCTATGCCGGACTGCAGGTACCGGAAAAATGCCCCGTATGCGGACATGACAGAGGCTATTATATCCGTTTGGAACTGCTGCCCTGTGCCGTGAATCAGACGGTATAAAATTTTTCAAAACAAACTGCAGATTATGGTAAAATAAATTTAATTTTACCGCACATCTTCCCGGAGTAATCCGTTAGACATTAGGAAGGGGGGATTTCAGATGTCTGCAGACATAGAAGAACAATATGACAAAATTTACCGGTACTGCTATTTTAAAACCCAAAACGCTGCTCTGGCTGAAGACCTGACACAGGAATGTTTTCTGAAATATATCTCTCAGAATACCTATGTGGAACGTGGAAAAGAACTGGCATATCTCTATACCATAGCCCGAAATCTCTGCATGGATACTTTCCGCCGGAAAGCCTTTGTCCCTCTGGATGAAAACGCTGGCACGGAGGAAGTCCTGCTGCACAGGGCAGAGCTAAAGCTGTGTGTGCGCCAGGCACTTTGTTTACTCTCATACCAGGAGCAAGAGCTGCTGCTTCTGCGCTATGCAGAACAGCTTTCCGTGAAACAGATTTCAGCTATTACCGGCCTGTCCCGCTTTGCGGTTTACCGAAAGTCCGGACAGGCTCTGGATAAATTAAGGCAGCATTTGCGAAAGGAGGATTTTCTGTGAAAAAAGAATTAAGATATGCGTTAAAAGATGCCTTTGAGCCTCCAAATCCGATTCATCGGGAAGAGTTTTTGCGGAATCTTCCCCTGCAGAAAAAAAGCTTTGGAGAATTTTTGCTGCAACAGCTTCCTTACATAAGAAAGCGCACATGGCTCGTTTCCTGTCTGCTTTTTGCCGTATTTTTCGTCTCCCCAAGGGAAAACTGGATGGCTATTCCCTCTTTGCTTCCCTTTCTGGCACTGATAGGCATAACCGAACTGGCTCGCTCTTCCTGCTGCCGAATGGCAGAACTTGAAATGAGCTGCCGTTTCAATCTTTCTCAGGTTTTGCTTGCCCGCATGTTCTGGCTGGGTCTGTGCAGTTTCCCAGTTCTTTTGATGGGACTTTTTACCGTGGGGAAACTGTCTGCTTTTGATACAGCGCAGATTCTTTTGTATGTTCTGACACCTTATCTTCTTACCTGTGCCGCTTCCCTCCTGGTTTTAAACATTTTAAGAGGCACAGAAGGAATCTACGGCTGTGCTGCAGTGACGTGCATGGTCAGTATCAGCAATGGAATCTTTCAAAATACAGACGCCTTTTACCAGAGCAACCGCCTGATATTCTGGCTGCTTGCAGCATGTTTCTCTGCAGCCACAACTATTCTGCAGCTTTTTATCTTTTTAAAGAAAACGGAGGAATCACCATGGAACTTATTCTTGATAAAGTAAGCAGGCAATATGGAACAAAAATGGCCTGCAGCAACATCTGTCTGCGGCTGACTCCCGGTGTTTACGGACTTCTGGGCGCCAACGGAGCAGGAAAAACCACGCTAATGCGCATGATATGCGGAGTATTAAAGCCTACCAGCGGTACCATTACTTTTAATCAGGCAGACGTACATAGTGAGGCGTACCGGGACAGACTCGGTTATCTGCCTCAGGATTTCGGGTATTACCCGGAATTTACCGCACAAAACTTTCTGCTTTATCTGGCCTCCCTGAAAGGACTGTCCAGAACCACTGCCAAAAAGAAAACGCTGGAGCTGCTTTCCGTAGTGTCCCTGGAAAAAGAGGCAAAACGGAAAATCAAAACCTTCTCCGGCGGTATGAAACAGCGGCTGGGTATTGCCCAGGCCATGCTCAACAATCCTTCCATTCTGGTACTGGACGAACCCACAGCCGGATTAGACCCAAAAGAACGGGTACGTTTCCGCAATCTCATTTCCCGTCTGGGGAGAGAGCGCATTGTCCTTTTATCTACCCATATTGTCTCAGATGTGGAATATATCGCAGATACTATATTTCTCATGAAAGACGGAAAACTGCTTCATCAGGGCAGTCCCCAGAAAATTCTACAGGTGTTGGAAGGAAAGGTTTGGGAATGTCTGCTGCCTCCGGCATATGCAGAAAAACTCTGTACAGAAAAATCCTTTCCCATCGTTAATATCCGTCAAGAAGAAGAAAACGTGCTTCTTCGCCTGGTAAGCAGCCAAAAGCCTTCCGAAGACGCCATGGCAGTCACTGCTACTTTGGAAGACCTGTATCTTTATTATTTCAGTGAGGAGGCATCCCTATGAAACATTTTTTTACTTTAGTAGAATTTGAGTACCGAAAAATATGGAAGCGAAAATCCGCCATTCTGGCCATGTCCGTCGGCCTTCTGGTATCCATACTGAGCGTGTGGGGGCCCCTGCTTGGCAGCACTTACATAAACGGAAAAGTTTCGGAATCCAATTATGAGGCCACCTTCAAAGACCTCCAATATGCAAAGGATTTAAACGGACGAACTTTAGATACTGCACTTCTTCTGGAAGCTGCCCACGCTTATGCACAGATTCCCCCAAATACGGAAATCCCCTACATTGGTCTGGAAGAATATGAGACCTATGCAAGACCCTACAGCTCCATCTACGGCATTGCAGGGCGCGTCTACCGGGCTTCGGGAGAAGAGTTTTCTTATGAGGAAATGGCGGCTCTGACCAAAAGAGACGCCAACCATTTTTATGAAAAAAGAGCATCCTTGCTGAAAAATACTATAGCAAATACCACTATGAGTCAAACCGCCAAAGAACATACCCTGAAAACTGCCGAAAAAGTGCAGACACCCTTTACCTATTCCAATACCGAGGGCTATGGACGTTTCCTCACGCTTATGCAAAGTACAGGGATTCTGTCTGCTTTTGTCATAGCAATATGTCTTTCTCCTCTGTTTGCAGGGGAATACACCAGCCACGCAGACCAGCTTCTGCTTTCTTCCCGATATGGAAAGGGAAAACTGATTCGTGCCAAGCTGTTTACGGGATTTTCCTTTGCCGCAGGCTTCAGCCTTCTGCTTCTGCTACAGACCTATTTCCAGTGCATGCTCACCTTTGGTTTTGACGGCAGCAGTACACCTGTCCAGATTTTTGATGTGCTGTGTATTTATCCCCTTACCCTGGGACAGGCCGGATTTCTGGGCGGACTTTGCTTTTTCGGCGGCTGTATGTTGATGGCAGGACTGACCATGCTGCTCTCCGCCAAATTAAAATCGCCTTTCGGCGTCATGATACTGATGTCCGTATTTTTAATCTTCCCTATGATGGTGCAGATTTCCCAGAACTCCATTTCTGCGTTCCGTCTGTTTCATCTGCTGCCTGCAAACAGTATGGCTTATTTTAATATCTTTCACATGATACCATACGAATTTGCCGGACTGGTCGTTCCGCCGTATATTATGTTTCCGGTTTTTTCTGTGGTATGCTGTGCGGCTGTGCTGCCTTTGGCCTACAGAGGTTTTCAGCGTCATGAAATCGCATAATTTTTTATTGCACAGGATATGGAAAAGCCCTATAATATGGTTTGAATTTATCATTACATACCTTTTGCTAGATTAAATATAAATTTTCAACGATTGGAGGCCAATCTCATGGCGCAGATTTTAATTGTAGAAGACGATTCTGTCATTAACAGCCTGATATACGAATTCCTCACAGACAACGGGCATCTCTGCAGACAGGCTTTTTCCGGCACAGAGGGGAAACTTCTGGCAGATATGGAAACCTTTGACCTCATCCTTTTGGATTTAATGATACCGGGAATGAAAGGGGAAGACCTTCTGACGTATATCCGTTTACATACCCAAACCCCGGTGATTGTACTCTCTGCCCGGTCTGCTCTGGAAGACAAGGTAGGTTGCGTTAGAAGAATTGGAAGCCCGCATCCAGGTACAGCTGCGCCGCCACAGTCCATCTCCTGCTGCCCAGGAAATGCTCCGCTATCAGGACTGGATATTAAATCTCAAAGAACACACCTTTACCGCAAAAGGTATCCCCGTAGAATTTACCGGACATGAGTTCGGGATTCTGGAACTTCTTGTAAAGCATCCCAAAAAGGTTTTTACCAAGCAGGAAATCTTTGAACTGGTGTGGCAGGAAAACTATTTTGTGGAGGACAAAACCATACATGTCCACATCAGTAATATACGGGCCAAGCTAAAAAAAACCCAGACAGACCATTATATCCAGACAGTATGGGGAATTGGCTTTAAACTGGCGGAACCATCTTTACCTTTTCTTTAATCTTTCTTTGCGCTTTTTGAAAATTTCTGAGAGATACTGTATGGAAAGAAACAGAAAAGGAGAGGATTTTATGGAATACGTTATTGAAACACAAAATCTCTGTAAAAGCTACAGAGGAAAAGCAGCAGTATCGTCTCTGAATATGCATGTACAAAAAGGCGATATTTATGGCTTTATTGGAAGAAACGGCGCTGGAAAATCCACCACGCTGAAAATGCTCTGCAACCTGGCCCATCCTACGGAAGGAAGCATTTCTCTTTTTGGAAAATCTCCGGATACGCCTTCCGTCCGCAGGCGTATGGGGGTTCTGATTGAAACTGCCGGATTGGAGCCTTCCTGCTCGGCTCACGAGAACATGGTATTAAAAGCATTGCTTATGGGCATTGTAGACCCGGAAAAGCAGATTTGCCAACTGTTAAGGCTGGTAAGACTCAATCCCGGAGACAAAAAGAAAGCCCGGCATTTTTCCATGGGCATGAAGCAGCGTCTGGGAATTGCCATGGCCTTGCTGGGCGGGCCGGATTTACTGATTCTGGACGAACCTATCAATGGACTGGACCCTGAGGGCATGAATGAAGTACGCCGGATTCTCATGGATTTAAACCGAAAAAAAGGTATCACGATTTTAATCAGTTCCCATATCTTAGGAGAACTGTCCAAAATGGCCACCCGGTACGGCATTATCAAAGATGGCTGTCTGATTCAGGAACTTTCCTCCGAAGAACTCAATGACAAATGCCGGGATTACCTCTGTGTAAAAACTGCCGATTCCAAGAAAGCCTCTGTACTTTTAGAACAGCAGCTTGGCCTGTCCCGTTATGAGGTACACCCCAATGGAGAAATCCGTATCTATCAAAAACTGGATTCTTCGGCTGTCACCAGCGTTCTGACTTCCGCAGATATTTCCGTCCAGGCCATTTATACACATCATCAGGATTTGGAAGGCTATTTCCTGGAATTAATGGAGCAAAACAAAAGTCAGGAGAAAGGAGGTATCTTCTATGCTTAACCTTCTTCGTATGCAGCTTCGCGCTGTCTTTCGCCAAAAAGGTCTTTATATTACAGCCGCAATTCTTTGTTTCGTACTTCTTATTGCCTTTGGAACCATGCGGCTGGTTTCTGACCCTGCGCTTGCAGAGAGAGCCCGTCAGGCCGGTATGGAGATTACCACAGATGATGTGTCTGACGCCTTTGCTTTTCAGGAACAGACACAGTCTGATTTTCTGGGAAGTCTGCTTTTCTCCGGAGGACTTATGAGCACTCTCATAGTCATTGTCAGTTCTGTGATTGTGTGTGATGATTTTACTACAGGATTTGGAAAAAACATTTTTTCCTACTATCCTAAACGAAGAGATTATATTTTCAGCAAACTTCTGACTTTGGGATTTGTAAGCGGATTTTTCCTGCTGTTTTTAACAGGTGCAACGCTTCTGCTCTTTCCTGCTGCAGGTTTTCAAAATCCTCTGGGCAATCCGGTACAGTTGGCCGCCATGCTGGTTCTTGGCTGGGCAGGGCTTTTCAGTCTCTGCGCTCAGAATCTTTTGTTCTGTATGCTGACCAGACGGGTGCTTGTAAGCGTTCTGCTTTCTGTAAGCTGCGCACTGGGGCTGTTTGGCGCAGCAGCAGATTTTATGGCGGGCCTTTTCGGCGTTCACATCAGTCTGCTTTTTCCGCCGCTGAATGTACTGGCAACACCCGCTTTGGCAAAAACCTTTCAAAGCGGTGCATTCCTGCAGCCAGGCGGTGCTCTGCTGGTGGCCTTTCTCTGGACTGCTTTTTATACAAAGCTCTCCTGTGTAGTATTAAATAAAAACGATATTTGCTGACAGGCAGTTTCTTTGCCTGTCTGATGAGGAAAAACCATGGTACTGCTTATTCTTATTCTTTTTGGACTGGTACTGTTTCTCTTCTTCCGGCTCATGCTCTTTAAAAAGCAGCTCCGGGAGTTTACCGGGCAGCTGCAGGACTTCAGCCCTGACAGCAACCAGCGTCTGACCTGCTTTCTCCGTGACCGGGAACATCTTGCCCTCTGCAGCCAGATAAACCGGTCTATGGACGTTTTGCAGCAGGCGGTTCTGACTGCGGAAGAAGCGGAAAAAGATTTAAAATACACCATGTCCTGTGTATCCCACGATATTCGCACTCCGCTTACCGGAGCAGCGGGCTATATGCAGCTTCTGGAGCGAACCCAGGACCCGGATAAGCGTGAAAAATACTGCCGGATTGTCAGACAGAAGCTGGAGGATTTGGAAACACTTTTGGAGGAGTTGTTTCTCTATACCAGACTGACTGGAAATGAATTTCCCATAGAAATGAAAAAGATACAGCTATTTCCTGTTTTATGTGACGCCCTTGCAGGATTTTATCCCCATTTTCAGGCGCAGAACAGAGCTCCTTCTATTTCCTTTGAGCAGGAAAATGCAGAGATACAGGCGGACCCCGCACAGCTTAGAAGAGTTCTCCGAAATCTGATTTCCAATGCTCTGACCCATGGACAAGGAACGCTTTTTATTTATCAGAAAGGGAATACTCTGTCCTTTGTCAATGAAACCAAAACCTGGGAGACGGTTCATCCCAAGCTGCTTTTTGAACGTTTTTACCGGACAGACCAGGCAAGGCAGGGAAATCATGCGGGACTTGGGCTTTCCATTTCCAGAGAGCTGATGTTAAAAATGCAGGGAAATATTTGTGCGGAATCCAAAGACGGCCGTCTTTGGATTACCCTTACCTTTGCAAAAGAAAAAACAGGGGTTTAAACCTTTTCCAAAAACGTTTATAATAGAGAAAAAAAGCAGGAGGTTTACATTATGAATACATCAGAAGTAATACGAAACCGTCACAGTGTCCGAAAATACAAAAAAGGGGTGCAGATTCCCCGAAAAGATATTGAAACCATGCTGGAAGCAGCTATGATGGCCCCAAGCGCCTGCAATACCCGGCCATGGGAATTTGCAGTCGTGGAAAATCCGGAGATTCGAAAACAGATTATGGAAATCAGCCCTTACACCAAAATGCTGGAGACCGCCAGCCTTGCCATTGTGGTCTGCGCCAGACCGGATTTGCAGGAAGGAAGAGGCAGCGGATTTTTCCCTCAGGACTGTGGAGCTGCCATTGAGAACCTGCTTTTACAGGCAACGGATTTGGGTTACGGCACCTGCTGGTGCGGTTTTTATCCGGTTATGGAACGTGTGGAAAAGCTTCGGGACTTACTGAAGGTTTCCAGTGTGCCTCTGGCAGTCATTGCCGTAGGAGAAGCCGATGAAGAGCCGAAAACCCGTGGTTTCTTTGATAAGGAACGGGTCACTTATATCGAATAGGAGCTGCCGGATTATGAAAAACTTGAAGGAATTATTTGAAATCGCGAAAGCTTCTATGGAACAGCAAAAAGATTTCGTCTTTGTTACCGTGATTGCCAGTTCCGGCTCTACCCCCAGAGGCGCCGGTTCCCGCATGCTGGTGCTGCCGGACGGAACCTCTTTTGGCACCATAGGAGGCGGCAGTGTAGAACATACTTCTGTTTTAGAGGCCCAGAAAGCTCTGACAGAGAAAAAATCTTCCTGTCGGGCCTACCGGTTAAGAGAAAATCAGGCCGCTGACCTGGGTATGATATGCGGCGGTGACGTCTCTCTTTATTTTCAATATATTTCATGGGAAAATCAAGATTTTTATCAATTGTGCAGCAGACTTTTAGCGGACTGGAACAAAAATGAAAATTCCTGGCTGCTTCTGGATATTACGGAAGAAACTGCATGGCAGTCTGGTTATTACCAGGAAAACAGTGGTCTTTGGGGGCTCTCCCTCTCAAATCCGGCCCCTCTTTTAAAGCCCAATGCTGCACAGGCGGTTCTAGACGGGCGCAGATACTACAGTGAACCTTTGGTACGAAAAGGCATGGTTTACATCTTTGGCGGCGGCCATGTAGCGCAGGAGCTGGTTCCCCTGCTGACACATCTGGAGTTTTCCTGCACTGTCTTCGATGACAGGGAACACTTCAGCAGTCCCCGGCTTTTTCCTGCTGCCGCAAAGTGCATTACCGGAGATTTCACCCGGCTTTCCGACTATTTTGAAATTACGCCGGAGGATTATGTCTGCATTATGACCAGAGGACACCAGTACGATTATCTGGTGCAGCAGCAGGTTTTAAAGACACCTACAAAGTATATCGGTGTCATGGGAAGCAAACGGAAAAAAGCCATTATACGGGAAAAACTCTTGCACGACGGCTTTACACCGGAAGAACTGGCACGAATTACCACCCCTATCGGACTGAATATTCAGGCAGAAACTCCCAGTGAAATTGCTGTGAGCATTGCAGGAGAACTGATACAGATACGGGCAAAGAACGGATAAAATATCCCTCAAAAAACAGACATAGGATTTTATTCCTATGCCTGTTTTTTCAAATATTATGCAAATTCTCCCGTCACCATTTCATACAAAAATTCCAGCGCGTCTTCCATACTGCTTTCCTCTATGTCAAACCCCGGATTATGCACCGGATAATTTTTTTCATCCTCTTTTCCAGCCAGAAACACAACCCGCATACCAGGAATCTGTTCCATATAAAAGGCTGCATTATCCCCTACCAGAAAGGGCTTTTCTCCCAGAGAAAATTTCTCCTGAAGCAGTTTCCGGCCGATGGCAGCGCCCCGTTTTACCAGTTCTGCATCGTTAATCATCGGCGGTATTTTCTTTTTCATTTCCAGACAAATATCCGCACCTGTTTCTTCTTCTATTTGTCGTATTGTATTTTCCAACTGCTGCCACACATAGGAGAAATCCTGTTCTGCAAAAGCCCGAAGAGAGCCTTTTAATACCGCCTCACCTGCTACAATATTCCCCGCCGTTCCGGCAGACATCTGTCCAAATCCCAGGACAAAGGGATATTCCGTCTGCAGCGTTTCATTTAATCTATGAATTTCCACAGCCAGTCTGGACGCTGCATACAAGGCATCAATTTCCTCTTTTGGCTGAAACCAGTGGCTGGATTTTCCCCTCACAGAAATGGTAATACCGCCAATAGCTGCTGTGGTAATACTCTTTTGAATCTCCATACTCCTGGATTCCTGATTAGCGAAATGAAAAATCAGAATTTCCCTCACTTCGGGATTTTTCAACGCTCCATGCGCCATCATATACGCTGCCCCTTCTCCGGTTTCTTCACCCGGCTCAAAGAGAAAACGCACATTGCAGGACAAAGCGCTGCGGTTTTCCCAGAGCGCTTTCGCCAGACACAAATTCACCGCTGTAATGGCGTCATGGCCGCAGGCATGCATTTTCCCCGGATAAACAGAAGCGAAAGAACATCCCGTCTGTTCCTGTATGGGAAGTCCGTCTATTTCGCTTCGGATAGCCACGGTTTTCCACTGGGGATTTACCTGAATATCGGCAATCACTCCGGTTTTGCCCGTCCTGCGGCAGGGAATTCCCCATTTCTGCAGATGTTCCAGCAAAAAACAGCTGGTTTCCTCTTCCTCCATGCTCAGCTCCGGGTGGCGGTGCAGCCAATGGCGGAATTCTCGAAGTTCCCCGTAATATTCCTGACACGTTCTCATAGGTTTCCTCTCTCAGTCCACGCCGTTTCTGGCGCAAATATCCTTCAGACAGCAGTTCTCGCAGTGGGGCTTTGTCCTTGCCGTACACACGTCTCTGCCGTGATAAACCAGACGGTGGCAAAAGTCACTGCCTTCTTCCGGAGGAATGATTTTCCAAAGAGCCATCTCCACCTTTTTCGGTTCTTTATATCCGTCCACCAGCCCCATACGGTTCACCAGGCGAATACAGTGGGTATCTGTGACAATGGCCGGTTTGTGAAACACATCGCCCATAATGAGATTGGCGCTCTTTCTGCCTACGCCGGGCAGCTTTAAAAGCGCGTCAAAGTCCTCCGGAACCTTTCCCTGATACTCCTCCCACAGGATTTTCATACAGGCGCTGATATCTCTGGCCTTGCTTTTTCCAAGTCCGCAGGGACGGACAATCTCTTCAATTTCTTCTGGTTTAGCCAAAGCCAGAGCCTGCACATCCGGGTATTTCTTATAGAGTTCTTCTACCACCACATTCACTCTGGCATCGGTACACTGGGCGGCCAGACGAACGCCCACCAGCAGTTTCCAGGCCTGGTCATAGTCCAGCGTACACCCGGCATCCGGATATTCCTGTTTCAGGCGCTGAATGATTTCCAGCGCAAGTGTTCGCTTCCTTTCTTCTGTATTCTTCGCCATAACCTTATCTCTCTCCTTTCTGCCATTTTCTCTGTCTGTTATTTCTGGTTCGCCGGTTCTACAGCAATGGATTTCCCCTTGATCTTCACATTTTTCATGGCATACAGCACAGATTTTGCATATTCCTGAGGTACTTCTACGAAGGTATATTTATCAAACATATCAATGGTACCAATGAGTTTACCCGGCATGCCGCTTTCACCTGCCAGCGCTCCCAGAATGTCTCCCGGTTTTGCTTTGTGTTTCTTGCCGATATTAATAAACAGCCGCACCATCCCCGGTTCTTCTGCCCCGGTATCTCCGAAGTCTGGCTCTTCCTCTTCTTTTATCTCAGACATGCCGCTCTGCATTTTCAGAAAGGCTGCCGCTATATCCATAGCCGTATAATCCGAATGATTCAGCTTGTCCTGAATAGCATCAATCATGGCAGTCAAATCTTCCTCTGCAATCATGGTTTCCACATAATCCAGAATATTTTCAATCTTAGTATTTGCCACATCATTTAAAGACGGCACTTTCTGCGCAAAAATCTTGGTCTTGCAGTAGCGCTGAATTTCTTTTAACTTATAAACCTCTTTTCCGGATACAAAGGAGAAAGAACGGCCAATACGGCCTGCACGTCCGGTACGGCCAATGCGGTGCACATAGTATTCGTCATCCTGCGGCAGGTCATAGTTAAATACCGCCTCGACCTCATCCACGTCAATTCCTCTGGCTGCCACATCCGTTGCCACCAAAATGTCCGTTTTCCCGCTGCGGAAGCCCTGCATAACCCGGTCACGCTGCTCCTGCTTCATGTCTCCGTGAAGCCCTGCTGCAAAATAGCCCCTCCCCAGAAGGGCAGTCACCAGCAAGTCCACCTGCTTCTTCGTATTGCAGAAAATAACAGAAAGCTTTGGCGTATAAATATCCAGCAGGCGGGTCAGCACTTCCTCTTTATTCTTGGGCTTTACTTCATAATAAAACTGCTCAATATTGGGCACAGTCAGTTCTTTCTTGGTAACCTTAATAACCTTTGCCTTTTTCTGGAATTTTTTCGTAATTTCCATAATGGCTTTCGGCATAGTGGCAGAAAACAGGATGGTCTGCCTCTCTTCCGGCACCCCTTTTAAGATTGTTTCAATATCATCCCGGAATCCCATGTTCAGCATTTCGTCTGCTTCATCTAAAACCACGGTATGAATCTGGTCCATTTTCACCGTTTTTCTCCGCATATGGTCCATGACACGACCCGGTGTTCCTACAATAATCTGCACCCCGCTTTTCAGAGATCGAATCTGCTTTACAATTTCCTGGCCGCCATAAATAGGAAGAACTTTAATGCCATGCATATATTTTGCCAGACTGCGGATTTCCTCTGCTACCTGTATAGCCAGTTCCCTTGTGGGGCACAGGATAATACTCTGAGGCTTTTTTTCCTTAGGATTGATTTTCTGCAGCAGGGGAATTCCAAAGGCTGCGGTCTTGCCCGTACCGGTCTGGGCCTGTCCAATGATATCCTTTCCTTCCATAATAGTAGGAATCGCTTGAGCCTGAATGGGAGAAGCCTCCTCAAAGCCCATATATTTCACAGCTTTTAAAATCTCCGGGCAAAGCTGCAGATTTTCAAATTTCACATTTTCCATATTTATTCTTTACCTCTTCTTTCTAACTACTCATAAAAATGGAGTTGCCGCACCGCACATTCTCGACATGCAATCAATGCAACAACTCCATAAATCAAGCAATCGTTTTTCTATCATACCAGAACTGTATCAAATTGTCAAACAGCGGGAGCCTCTCCCAAAACTGCCCGGACACAGTTTGCGGCTGGAAAGTCCTTTTTCCCCATTCCATAGCCGATTTTTTCCATTTTCATCTCCCTCATTCTGCCATAAGCAGAGGCAAAATAGGTGAGAATCGCCGCACCTGTAGGAGTACAGAGTTCCCCTTCCATCCTTCCCGCATTGCAGGGCACTCCCATAAGAATCCGAGCCGTGGCAGGGGCCGGAACCGGAAGTACCCCGTGAGCGCAGCGCACCTGTCCAAATCCTGTGGTAACAGGGGAAACCAGCACCTGTTCCGGCTTCAGTTCATGTATCAGCATGACGCAGCCTGTAATATCCGCAAGAGCATCTGCCGTACCCACTTCATGAAAGTGAATTTCTGTAATGTCACGGCCATGTACCTGGCTTTCCGCCTGGGCGATGATACGGTAAATATTCTTCACATCTTCTTTGACAGCCTCATCTGTCTGCAGCCGGTCAATCTGCTCTGTAATATCCTTCATCCCCGCATGGTGATGATGTCCATGGGCGTGTGTATGCCCGTGGTGGTGTTCATGCACTTCCTGAGATTCAAGTCCGCTTCCCTGTAAGGATACCTCCTCACTCTCTTCTTCGGCGCCGTCTACATGCACAGAAACGTGCGTTCCCGTAATCCCACATTTCACTGCCGGGTTTGCAGACACCTTCACATGGG
Source organism: Blautia sp. HCN-20427 (assembly GCF_037890365.1). Taxonomy (NCBI): domain Bacteria; kingdom Bacillati; phylum Bacillota; class Clostridia; order Lachnospirales; family Lachnospiraceae; genus Blautia; species Blautia sp. HCN-20427. The sequence continues at coordinate 81,981 of NZ_JBBKBX010000006.1, forward strand.
GGAGGCCAGCCTGATTCAGTTTTTTCAGAAATTTTTCCCGGTCCGGAATCAGTTCCAGAAGAGCGCCCATGAGCATATCTCCGGCGGCCCCCATATTGCACTCTAAATATAAGGTTTTCATTCTTTTCTCCCCTCCAGATGATTGATCATACTTGCCAGATACCCCGCACCGAATCCGTTATCAATATTTACCACACTGATACCGCTGGCACAGGAATTCAGCATGGACAAAAGAGCGGAAAGTCCTCCGAAATTCGCCCCGTATCCTACGCTGGTGGGTACTGCAATCACCGGACAGTCTGCCATACCGCCGATGACGCTGGCCAGAGCCCCTTCCATACCTGCAATGGCTACAATCACCCTGGCACTCATAATATCCTCAATATGGTCCATCAGCCTATGCATACCCGCCACACCCACATCGTAAAGACGAACCACTTCATTTCCGTACACTTGGGCAGTCAAAGCCGCCTCTTCTGCCACCGGCATATCGCTGGTTCCTCCGGTAGCCACCACAATTTTGCCCACCCCGTCCGGTTTCGGTATTTGTCCCACAATGCCTGTCCGGGAAAGGTCGTCATAATGCAAATCCAGGGAAGCGCCCACATATTCCGCCGCCTCTTTGCTCATTCTGGTAATCAGCACCGTCTTTTCCCTTTCTTCCACCATGGCCTGGGCAATCTTTAAAATCTGTTCTTTTGTTTTTCCCGCACCGTAAATCACTTCTGCCATGCCCTGACGGATTCCCCTGTGGGTATCCAGCTTGGCAAAGCCCATTTCCTTATAAGGTTCTGTTTTTATCTGAAGCAGAGCATCTTCCGGCTTTACCTGTCCTCCGGCTACCTGCTCCAGCAAATTCTGCAGCTCTTTTTTGTCCATGTATCTCAGGCTCCTTTTCTGTTTGCTTACCTCTATCATACTCCTTAGACCCGGCTCCAGGGCAAGCATTTTTTACTCAAAGGTTTGCGTCAAACGTTTGAGCTATCCTGTTTTTCTGATTTTTCTCCTATTTGCATTACTTTATATTTTACCGGAACCTGATTTTTCTGTCAACTGCCAATGAGCGACAACTGCCGGCAGACCTCTGCCGCATCCAAAATATGGCTGGGTTCCGTCTCATGACTCCCCGGTGCGTCTGCGGTTATCAGAATATACTCCTTCCCCCCTAAGCTTAAAAGACTTCCCAGACAAAGTCCGGCTTCCGAGGTATAACCTGTCTTTCCGCCCAGAATTCCCGGCTCCGAAATTCCGTTCTGCTCCATTTCCTGGCGCATGGTGCTGTACACGGTAAATCCTTCCGGATGGGAAGCTGTGGGAGCCATGCTATGACTTTTTGCAGTGAAAATTTCATAAAACTCCTGATTTTTTAACGCATATTCCAGAAGCAGGGATAAATCCTCTGCTGTGGTGTAATGGTCTTTGTCATGAAGTCCGGTTACATTTTTAAAATTGGTATGTTTCATTCCCAGTTTCTTTGCCTTCTGATTCATCTCTTTTACAAAGGCCTCCTCCGAACCGTCGCAGACCCTTGCCAAAGCTTCACAACACTCCGCGCCTAAAGGCAGCAGAGCACCGTAAAGCAAATCCCGGTAAGAAACCTGGTCTTGAGGGGCAAAACCCGCCATGGACGCTCCCTGGGCATATAACTCCCGGAACATATCTCCGTCAAGAACCGTTGTATCATCCAGATTATCCAATTTCTCCATGGCAAGAACCACCGTCATGATTTTAGTAAGAGACGCAGGATAAATCCGTTCATCGCCCTTTTTTTCAGCCAGAATTTTTCCAGTGGAAAGGTCCGTCAGCACGGCTGCTTTGCTGGAGAGTTTTTGGAGATTTAGAGTTTCAGAGAGGACTCCTTGTTCTGTTTCCCTGTTCTTTTGCAGTAAATTTCCCACCGCCCAGGTTCCCAATGCCAGCAGCCCATACGTCACTGTCAGAAACAGGATAAACCCCATCAGCATATGCTTTCTTCTTTTCCTTCTTCGTCTTTTTGACATGAAAAACACCATCCTTTTCGTTTGTTCTACAGATTTCTCTCTGTATCTAATGTAACAAACACAAAAGAATGGTGTTTTAAGATTTTCCTGTGTATTTCCTAAGATTTTATTAATTTGAGGGTTTTTCCGGCAGTGTCACCCGAAAAACGGTTTTCTCCTGCTTACTTTCCGCCGAGATACTTCCCCCGTGAAGCTCCACAATTTCCTTTGCAATGGCAAGTCCAAGACCTGCCCCTCCCGTATTGCTTTTTCTGGCCTCATCCATACGGAAAAATTTCTCAAAAATCAAATCCAGTTTCTGCTTCGGAATGGTTTTTCCATGATTTTCAAAAGAAATCACAGCCTGTTCCCCCTGCTGCTCTCCTCTTACTACAATTTCTGTGTCCGGATAACTGTAAGCAATGGCATTTTTCAGTAGGTTATTAAAAACTCTGGCCAGCTTCTGCGAATCCGCGTACACGAAAAATTCCTGGGGCAATTCCAGACGGACCGTATTATGCCCGGATGACAACACAGGATAAAATTCTTCCGTCATCTGTATCATCATATAAGACACATCCAGATTTTCTTTTTCCAGCACCATATTCTGCAGATTATACCGGGTAATTTCAAAAAATTCCTCTATCAGACTGTCCAGACGTTCTGCCTTTCCAAGGGCAGTGTGCACATATTTTTCTCTCTGTGCAGCAGGCATATCCGGCGCCTCCTCTAAAAGATTCAGGTATCCCAGCACCGAAGTCAGGGGGGTTTTCAAATCATGGGCTAGATAGGTAATCAAATCATTCTTCTTCTGGGCCTCTTCCTTTAAGCGCCGTTCCTTTTGCTGCATGTCCGCCTTTATCTACACAATCTGGGTACTGACCTGGGCATATTCCGAAGGAAAAATTTCTTCTGCTTCCAGTTCACTGTGCATATACTGATGAATCTTCCGGCTGGTATCCAAAAGAAGTTTCTCTGCTTTTCGCTTCTGACTGAAATAAGAGACAAACGCCAAAGACAGGGCAAAGAACGCCGCCGCCAGCAAAAAAACTTTTGCCAGAAAAGGTTTTAACACATTCCAGGCAATTTGACGCTCTACATAAGCCGTCTCCCCCTCATAAACGGTCTGCTCATACACAAACCGATGGGTAAACCAGTCCACAAAAGCCCCGTTAAAAAACACATCCGCTATATAGTAAATGGTATAGCAGATAAGGGGAACCGCTATAAGCGCAGCAAATAACCTGATATACCGAAGACGTTTGTTTCTCCGTCCTTTAGTTTTCAATTTTGTAGCCACACCCCCAGACTGTCTTAATGTACCTGGGCTTTTCGAAGGAGTCCTGCATTTTTTCCCTTAAATGCCGTATGTGAACTGTAATGGTATTGTTGCTCTTACTGTAATATTCGTCTTTCCAGATTTGATGAAACAATTCCTCGGAGCTGACTACCTTCCCCTTTTCTTCACAGAGAATTGCCAAAATGGCAAACTCCGTAGGCGTCAGGGAAAGCGGGCGTTCATTTAAAGTACACTCATGAGTTTTCTTATTCAGCACCAATCCCTTATGTGTAAGAATATCCCCTGCGTCCTGCACGGTTCCGGTATTATACCGCTTGTACCGGCGAAGCTGGGCTTTAATTCGCGCCACCAGTTCCAACGGCAGAAAAGGCTTTGTCATATAATCATCTGCCCCCAGAGCCAGACCGTTAATCTTATCCAGTTCCCCATTTTTGGCCGTAAGCATAATAATGGGATAATTATGTTTTTCCCGGATTTTCCTGCAAAGGGTAAGACCGCTGATATCTGGCATCATAATATCCAGGACAGCCAAATCCGGCACTTCGGTCTCAATGCAGGCCAGAGCCTCTTTGGAATCGTAAAACTTCCGTACTTGAAAACCTTCATTTTCCAGGTAGACCTCTATCAAATCTGCGATTTCCTGTTCATCATCTGCAACCAGTATCTTTTCTTTCATCATCAGCCCTTTTCTTCCAATTCACACAAAAGTTGTGTCATGGTTTTTCCTAAAAGAGGGTGTCTTTTATACGGTGCAATTTCACACATGGGTTTTAATACGAAATCCCGAAGCTGCATTTCCACATGGGGAATGATTAAATCCTCTGTTTCCAGTACTTCGTCATCGTACAGAAGAATATCCAAATCCAGGGTTCTGGGTCCCCAGTGAACCAACCGTTCTCTGTGGGCATTTTGTTCAATTTCATGCAGACGTTCTAAAAGCTCCTGAGGGGACAGCAGGGTTTTCAGTTTCAGGCAGGCATTTAAGAAATCATCCTGCTCCACACCCCCATAAGGCTCTGTCACCAGATAGGAAGATACCTTTTCCACCTGGCAGTCTTTTGCGCTGTCCAGTTCTTTGATAGCCTGATTTAAATAGCCCTCCTTATCTCCCAGATTAGAGCCGAGGGCCAGATAAGCCGTGTGCCAGAACCGGGTAATTTTCACGGAAACCGTCTCCAGAGGCAGTCCCACCGGCGCCCAGGGCTTTTTCAATTCCAGTGTCACACCTTTTAAAAGAGGATACTGCAGCAGCACCGTTTCTGCCAGGTCTTCTGCTGCCGCCTCAATGAGTTTCCGGGGATGTTCTTTTGTATAGGCCGTCATAAAGCTGCTGACTTCCCCGTAATGCACAGATTCTTCCAGACAGTCCGTTTTCCCTGCCTTTCTGGTATCCACATACATGGTAAGGGAAATCACAAATTTCTGTCCCAGACTGGTTTCCTCCGGAAAGACTCCGTGATTCGCAAAGACTTCCAGATTTTCCACATGAATTTCATCATACTGCAATGTTTTCATGGCTTATTTTCCTTCCCTTAAAATGGCCTGCGTCATGCGGATAGCCCTTAAATTTTCTTTTACATCGTGGACACGGACAAAAGCTGCCCTTTTCTGTACTCCCAGAACCGTAGTCGCTAAAGTACCCTCCACGCGCTCGTCAGAAGGCAAGTCCAGAGCCGTTCCGATAACGGATTTCCGGGAAGTGGCCAACAGTACCGGATAGCCTAATTCCACCAGACGTTCCAGATGATGAATGGCCATCAGATTGTGCTCATATGTTTTTCCGAATCCAACGCCTGGATCCAGAATGATTTTGTCATCGGCAATGCCTGCTTTTTTCGCAATAGCCAGAGACTCCCGCATATCCTGGCACATATCGTCTAAAAAGTTGTTGTATTCCGCTTTCTCCCGGTTGTGCATCAGACAGCAAGGCACCTGATATTCGGCAATCAGTTCGGCAACTTTTGCGTCATATTTCAGTCCCCAGATATCATTCACCAGGTCAGCCCCTGCCTTTAAAGCCGCTTCCACTACTTCTCCTTTATAGCTGTCAATGGATACCGGAATGTCAAATTCCTTTTTTACCATTTCAATCACCGGCACTACCCGGTCAATTTCTTCCTGAATGGAAATCTGCACATGACCGGGGCGGGTGGATTCTCCGCCAATATCAATAATGGCCGCACCTTCCGCAATCATATCTGCTGTGTGCTTTTTTGCCTTTTCTATATCATTCCACTTGCCCCCGTCAGAAAAAGAATCCGGGGTTACATTGAGAATTCCCATAATGGAACAGTCCTGTTCCACATCAAACATACGATTTCCGATTTTCATCATAAGAAGTTCCTCCTAGCTTACACCTCTATGGTAAGATTTTTCTTTTCTGTGCTCCATTTACATTCTGCCTGTGCCGAACAAAAGAGACAGGTCCTGGATTTCTTGTCTGCGCGGTATAAGAGTCCCGCCAAATCCGCTCTGGTTCCGGTATCTGCTGTTCTGTGGCCGGAAATTGCCTCCAGAATTGCGTTTTCTTCTTCTTTCGTATAGCCGCAGTCCGGCAGAATCTTTTCTGCCAGAAGCTGGCTTCCCTGGTCATGGGGTATGTTTTGGGTGTATTCCAGCCCTCTGCCGATGTCGTGAAGCAGGGCAGCACCATATATCAGTTCCTTATCCAGAGCCAGACCTTTCTCCAGATTTTCAATATAGGCCAATCTTGCCACATCTAAAAAATGCGCCACATCATGCCCGCAGAAAACCCGCTCTTTTTCCAGTTCCTGTATCTTGGCCACCGCCTGCTGCCACAGCGCATGACTGCAGATTTTATTTACTCTGTCCATATTTACCGTCTTTCCAGCATACGGTAGAAATTGTTCTGCAGCTTTTCATTGTCATCAAAGACGCCTCTGGTAACCACAGTAACCGTTTTTGTACCCGGTTTTTTAATGCCTCTCATAGTCATACACATATGCTCTGCTTCTACAAGCACCATAACGCCCTGAGGTTTCAGCTCCTCCATAAAAGCATCCGCCACCTGCGCGGTCAGACGTTCCTGAAGCTGAAAACGCTTTGCAAACACTTCCACGGTTCTTGCCATTTTGCTCAGTCCCACCACTTCGCCATTTGGAATATAGGCAATGGCTGCGGTACCGTAGAAAGGCAGCATATGGTGTTCGCAGAAGGAATAAAAAGGAATATCCTTTTCCAATACCATATCGTTGTTATCTACATGAAATCTCTTTTTCAGGTGTTTTGCCGCATCATCTGTATAGCCTGCTGCCAGTTCCTTATACATTCTGGCAATCCGGTCCGGAGTCTCTAAAAGTCCCTCCCGGTTAATATCTTCTCCAATTCCTTCCAGAATCAGTCTTACGCCTTCTTCGATTTTTTCTTTATCCATTTTGTTCTTCGTCATTTTCCTTACCCTCACATGAAATTGCTTTTACTGCGTCCTTTAAAAAAGACAGGGAACCAAAGATAATCACTGCGTCTTCTTTGTCCGCGCGTTCCAGAGTCTTTTGGACTGCTTCTTTGATACTTTTGGCCGCCTCCACAGACGGATTCACCTCTGCCACCGCATCCCGCAGTTCTTCAGCCGGCAGGGCACGGGGATTTCCCGGTGTTTCCACGGTTATAATGTCCTTTGCATAAGGTGCGGTCAATGCAATGATTTTCCGGTAGTCTTTATCCCTAAACACACCGAAAATATAGTGCAGGTTTCTGTCCTTGTAATACAGTTCTATGGAACGCTTTAATTCCAGAGCTGCAGCCGGATTGTGCGCACCGTCCAGAATCACATCCGGATTTTGGGCAATCCGTGTAAATCTGCCTCTCCAACAGGCCTTGTGCATACCTGCCCGAACCTGCTCGTCAGAAAGAAGGAAGCCTATTTCCCGCAAAGCCTCCACAGCCTCCAGCGCCAGAGCGCCATTCTCCACCTGATAACTTCCGGCCAGGGAAATTCTCACCTCTTCCCATTTGCCGTAGGTAAAACTCTGCCCGGAAAGTCCATAGGAAATCTGGCTTATCTGTTCCTGCTTTACCGTCCGCAGGCAGCAATGCTGCCTTTTGCAGGTTTCTTCTATCACTTTTTGGGCTTCTTCCTTCTGGGCTGCACAGACTACCTGGGTATGGGGCTTAATAATGCCCGCCTTCTGCACGGCAATTTTCTCCAGGGTATCTCCCAGAAATTCCATGTGGTCCATACTGATAGAGGCAATGACCTCCAAAAGTGTGGTAGTAATCACATTGGTAGCGTCCAGAGCCCCTCCAAGCCCTGTCTCCAGCACTACCACATCACATTTTTTCTCCTTAAAATAGAGAAAAGCCAGAGCAGTCTCCACCTCGAAAATCGTAGGTGTTCCCGCATGCTGCTCCGCCATATCTTTCACAGCCTCTGAAATGGCTGTCACATGACGGGCAAGAGATTCTTTTTCAATTTCTTTCTCATCGACCTGAATCCGCTCCCGATAAGAAAACAGTGTAGGGGATATGTACCTTCCTGTGCGATATCCCGCGCCGGACAGTATCGTTGAAAGATAAGCCAGCACAGACCCTTTCCCATTTGTTCCGGAAATGTGGATAAACTTTAAATCTTCCTGGGGATTACCAAGTCTGACCAGCAGCTCTTTCATATTCTCCAAGCCAAGTACACTTCCGTATTTGGAAATTTCGTCCAAATATACTCTTGCTTCTTCGTAATTCATATTACTCCTATCCGAGACGGTTTCCCACCTCTTAATCTATTACAACCCCTATTATATCCCTTTTTCCCCCATATCTCAACGGGATATTTCAGCAAGTGCCTTTTTAAATTGACGGGCAAAAAGAACCACCGTAAAAATCACGGCAAACGTGTCTGCCACCGGCTCTGCCATATAGACTGCTTTCGTCTTATCCCCGTCAAAAATCAAGGGCATAAGGTAAATCAGAGGAATCAGGAGCACAAATTTTCTCATAACGGCTACTAGGATAGAGGCCTTTGCGTTTCCGATAGACATAAAAGTCATCTGACACGCCATCTGAATACCGAAAATAAACAGAGCAGCCATATAGACACGCAGCGCGGTCTCTGTAAAATTCATCAGGGTTCCGTCAGAAGTAAACATTCCGGCAAAAGCCCTTGGGAACAGCATCACCAGTCCCCACAGCAGCAGGGAATAAAACAAACTGACTTTCAAGAGCAGACGGAACGCCGATTTTACACGTTTTCCATTGCGGGCACCGTAATTATAACTGATAATGGGCTGCGCTCCCTGTCCCAGTCCCTGCAGCGGCAACATGGCAAACTGCATCACACTGGTAAGAATCGTCATGGCGCCTACGGCAATATCTCCGCCGTATCTCTGCAAAGAAGAGTTAAAACAGATGGAGATAATACTTTCACTGGCCTGCATAACAAAAACAGAAGAACCCAGAGCAATACACGGAAAAATGACCTTCCTCTGCAGTTTCAGATTCTTCTTCTGAATACGCAGGAATGTTTTCTTTCCGAAAAGAAATGCCATTACCCAGATACAGGATAATCCCTGAGAAAGGATGGTGGCAAGGGCCGCTCCTTTTACCCCCATGTCCAGACCAAAAATAAAAATGGGGTCCAGGACAATATTGGCAACCGCACCAATCAGCACAGACAGCATACCCGTCTTCGCAAATCCCTGAGCTGTAATAAAAGCGTTCATACCAAGGGTAAGCTGTACAAAAATAGTTCCCAGTGCATAAATATTCATATAGCTGACACCGTACTCAATGGTATCCTCACTGGCCCCGAACGCCATGAGAAAATCTCGGTTCCAAAGCAGCAGCACGGCTGTTAAAATAGTGGAAATCACTATCTGCAAAGTAAAGCAGTTGCCCAAAATTTTCTCTGCAGACTCATTGTCACCTTTCCCCATGGCAATAGAAGCTCTGGGAGAACCGCCGTTTCCAACCAGTGCTGCAAAGGCAGACACAATCATAATCAGAGGCATGCAGACTCCCACTCCGGTCAGCGCCATGGCCCCCGCCTTAGGAATATGTCCGATATAAATACGGTCTACAATGTTGTAAAGCATGTTGATAATCTGCGCGGCAACCGTGGGCAGCGCCAGATTTAAAAGCAATTTTCCAATGGGCTGTGTACCCAGAAAATCTTTGTCACTTTTCATGAAAACTCATTCCTTTCTCAATATTTTCCATAAGCTGTCTGTTGATTCTCTCGTATATCTCTTTTTCTTCTCCGGAAAGACCGGCAAAAAGCTGCTCCTCAAACTTTTGATTCACCTTTTCAATTCCGCTGCAAATGGGAATTGCCGCCTCCTCCAAAGACAAATGCACTTTTCTGCGGTCCGTTGTATCAGCGTTTCGTTTTACAAGCCCTTTTTTTACCAAAAGTTCCACGCCCTGTGATACATTTCCCTTGGGAAGCCTTCGCAGCTCCACAATCTCTGCAGCAGTATCCTTTCCCGGATTGTTATACAGAAATCCGATAATGGCGATTTCTATCTGTGAAAGCCCATATTCTCCCCGAATATTTTCTAGACACTGCTCATACAGCTTTGTCACACACCGCATCAACAGCCGCATATCTGATGCTTCCGGCCTCATTTTCCACCTCTCCTTTCCCGTTGCTGATAGTTTTAAAAAGAACCGTTTTGCAAAGAACTATTATAGGCCTTTTTTCTTTTTTGTCAAGACTTTGCCATATTGAGAAAATCTCTCCTGCACAGTATAATAGAGTAACAGAAAGACATCTTTAGGAAGACAGACAACAGGAAAGGGGATACCTTATGCGCGTAAAACAATATCTGAGAAATCAACTGCCCGTTATTTTTATCCATGTTTTGGGTATGCTGGCACTTGCCCTGTTTTTACTGGCCAATGGCAATGCCGTACAGACGGTTCTGTTTATTCTTATGGTCTGGCTGCTTGTTTTGCTTTCATACTTAGTCATTGTCTGCTGTATGCAAAAGACTCGTCTGAACAAATTGTTAGACATGGCAGAGCAGTTAGAGGAACGGTACTTAATACCGGAAATCATGGCTGTACCGGAGAAAGCCGCCGATCAGGTCTTCTACCAGATTATGAAAATGGCAGAAAAATCTATGATTGAAAAAATAGGGGAAATCCAACGGGAACGAAAAGAATATAAGGAATACATCGAGCAGTGGATACATGAAGTCAAAACCCCAATCACAGCCATGAAGCTGCTTTGCGAAAATAACCGTTCCTCCTTTACCCGAGAACTGCTGGCAGAATTGGAAAATGTCCAGCAATTTACAGAACAGGCGCTCTACTATGCCCGTAGTGAACATACAGAAAAAGATTACTCTATACGGGAAATCCAGCTAAGTGATGTGGTACATAACGCCATTGCAGACAACAAATATCTTTTGCGGCAGAGCAATATGAGAATTACTGCAGACAACCTGGAGCACTGTGTTTATACGGATGATAAATGGATACGGTTTATTTTAAACCAGCTTATCAGCAATGCTGTCAAGTATGGTACAGAACAGCCGGCTTTACACTTTTTTACGGTAAGAAAGCAGGAGCATATTCTTTTATGTATAGAAGACAACGGAATCGGCATACCCCCAGGCGACCTGCCCCGCATTTTTGAAAAAGGCTTTACCGGACAGAATGGACGAACCGGCAGAAATTCCACTGGAATTGGGCTGTATCTGTGCAAGCGTCTTTGTGATAAGCTTGGAATTGGGCTGACTGCTTACTCGAAAGAAAAAGGGACAACTCTTACGCTGTCTTTTCCTGTCAACGATTTTGTTACCGGGGTACAGAACTGACAGGCTCTGCAATTCTTACATTTCTGTAAGAACTGTGTAAGAAAACCTGATACAAAAAAATTCCCAGGCCATTTATAATCCAATACAGAAAAGACTTAAGGAGGTCAGACACATGAGTACCATTTTGAAATTGGAACATATCCAAAAATACTATGGCAATGAAGGGAATATCACGAAGGCCATTCAGGATATCAGCTTTTCCGTTGAGGCCGGAGAATTTCTCGGTATTATGGGGGCGTCCGGCTCCGGAAAAACAACGCTGCTTAACTGTATCTCTGCTATTGATACCGTAAGCGCAGGCCACATTTATTTAGAAGGAACAGACATTACGGAGATAAAGCCAAAGTCTCTTGCCCGGTTTCGCAGAGAAAACTTAGGTTTTGTCTTTCAGGACTTTAACTTATTAGATACCTTGACAATTTCCGAAAACATTGCCCTGGCTTTGGCCATTCATAAAACCCCGGCTCAGGATGTGGAACCCCGCATTTGGGATATGGCGCAAAAGCTGAATATCTGTGATATTCTAAACAAATATCCCTACCAGGTATCCGGCGGCCAGAAACAGCGCTGCGCCTGTGCAATGGCTCTCATCAACAATCCCAGGCTGCTTTTGGCAGACGAACCCACAGGAGCTTTGGACAGCCATTCCTCTCAAATGCTTTTGTCCACCATGCAAGGTATCCACGAACAGATGGGCGCTACGATTCTCATGGTAACCCATGACGCTTTTACAGCCAGCTATGCCAATCGTATCCTCTTTCTCAGGGACGGGGAAATCTTCACGGAACTGTGTAAGGGACATGACAGCAGAAGTGCTTTTTTCAATAAAATTCTGAATGTCCTTACCATGATTGGAGGAGGGCAAAGCCATGTATGTTAAACTTGTTCTCAAAAATGCCCGCCGGTCTGTAAAAGACTATTTAATCTACATTGTAACCATGACTATCTGCGTTGCCCTGTTTTATTCTTTCCTGTCCATTGCCAGCAGCTATTACAGGCCGGATATAGGAAGTGAATACGACTTCACACTCTTAAGTGACGGCTTGAAAGCAGCCATTTGCCTCATTACATTGCTTGTGCTGTTTTTGATACATTTTGTCAATCGTTATATGCTTCAGCGCAGGCAAAAAGAATTTGCAGTGCAGTCCGTCATGGATATGGAACAAAAAAATCATTGGCAGGATTTTCTTTGCCGAAACCTTTCTCATGGGAACACTCTCTATTGTGATTGGAATTTTCCTTGGTGTGTTCTGTTCCCAATTTATCACTGCCCTGCTGCTGACCTCCTATGGGAAAAGTTATGAATTGACATGGATCCTGTTTCCAGATACGGTTTTGCTGACTGTCTGCTTCTTTGTATGCAGTTTCCTGCTTGTGGGGATGTGGAATACCCACGCCATCCAAAAGGCAAAAATAATGGATATGCTTTTATCAGGCAGGGAAAACGAGCCTGCATTAAAAAGGAGTCGTTGGATTTCTGGTGTGATCATCCTCTTTGAAGGATTGTCCGTGTGGATGCTCCTTACAGGAATACAAAAAGTCTGGTTTTACTATGACTCCCGATTCGCCCTTCCTGTACAAATCATGTTCTGGGGAAACATTCTCTTTCCGGCCATGACTCTGCTTTGGTCTGTGCTGTGCCTGATAAAAAAGAAAAAAGCAAGTGATTCTACACTGCTTTCAGGTTTGCTTGTATGCTCTGTTCTAAATGCATGCACAGCAGCCAGTGTCCCCGCATTGACAAAGGAATACTATCTGGCCTTAGGCAGCGGAACCATCCATCAATATCTGGTATTTGTCCTGATGGATTTGCTTTTCTTTATTTGTGCTTTCCTTTACCTTGCCGGCAGCTTCCTTTTGGCCTGGAAAGAGAAATCGTCCAAACACAGATACCGCCAGGAAGCTCTTTTCTTTTTTGGACAGATTTTATCGAAGCTGAATACAACCAGCAAGACCATGACTCTTATCTGTATAACCTTAGTGCTTGCTGTTTTTCTGTTCATTGCGGCCCCCATTTTGGTGAATTGGGCTTCCGGTTATCTGGATATACGCTCTATGTATGATGTGCAGATTTATTCCGGATACAACGACGTATATGAAGAAGAAAATCTGCCCCATGATACTTATGACCTGGTGACAGATTTTTTGGCAGAACACAAGCTTGAAGCGGCATACGACTGCACTTTTCATCTATACCTTCCAAACAAAGATGATTTTCACAGCCGCTCAAAATACGATTTTCCTGTTGCGGCAATTTCTTTAAGCGACTACAATGCCATACGGGAAATGCTTGGATATACTCCTGTTTCTCTGGCAGAAAATGCGTTTACCACGCAGTGGAAGTCCATTGCAGAGACGGAAGAAATAGACCGCTTTCTGGAAAGTCATACCCATGTTGCAACAGACGCCGGAACATTAACGCTCTCTAAGCAGTCCTTTTATGAAGACCCCATTGGGGAAACGGCCTACAATTCCTATACCAATGTCCTTTATGTGTTCCCGGATAAGGTGTGTGAGCGCTTGCTTCCGGTTATGCAAAACCGCTATATTACAACAAAGGAAACGATTTCTTATGAAAACGCCCGCCAACTGGAAAAAATTTTCACAGCAGAATATCCAGAAGAGACAGATAAAGAAACCAGTTATGGAATTCGTTTAAGCACCCTGCAGATTAACAGCACAAAAGCAAGTAATTTCATCTTACAGGCTGCAATGCTTTATGGTGCTGTGGTACTCATGGTGATTTGCCTTACGATACTTTCCCTGCAGCAGCTTTTGGACGCAGACCAGTACAAATACCGCTTCTCCGTACTTAGAAAATTAGGCGTGGAGGAGCCGCGTATACAGAAACTGGTGCTGAAGCAGTTAGGTGTCTGGTTTGGCCTTCCAGTCCTTGTAGCTGTCATAGTTGCTGCTGTTGTGATTGCCTATTTTGTACAATCTATATCAGCAGAAATCTCTGCGTATATTGGGGTTACCGCCTTGCTGCTGCAGGCAGGCACAACTGTAAGTATTCTGGCCGGTTTATTCCTCTGCTATTTTATAAGTACATGGATACTTTTCAGCCGCTCCATCCATTCATAAGGCATTATATCCGGTATCCCTGTCTGTGTTTTGTAATAATAAAGTCTTGTACTCCCATGCAGGAAAGTTTCTCCCGGATACGATTGATATTCACGCTCAGGGCATTGTCATCTACGTAAAGACGGTTGTCCCACAGGTATTCTATCAAATCCCCTCTGGCGCAGATACTTCCTGCATGGCAAAACAGATAATATAAAATTTTCACTTCATTTTTTTTTGTCAATTCTACACTCTCTTCTCCCCTGGATATGGTGCTGTCCTCCAGATGAAGGGTGACACCTCTGTGTGTCAGACAGGTATTCTGTTCCCTTGGATAGGCTTTTTTGAGAAGGGAATCCATTTTTGCCAGAAGAATGGCTGTATGATAGGGTTTTGTGATAAATGCATCTCCTCCCAGCATAATGCTGTTCAATTCATCCATATCTGTGCTGCAGCTGGTGACAAACACAATGGGCACAGCGGAAAAGCTGCGGATTTTCGCACATAGGGAAAATCCATCTTCTCCTGGCAGTTTAACGTCCAGGAGAATTAAATGGGGGGAAAATTGCTTTACCGTTTCTATGGTTTGACGGAAATCTTCCACAGCCTGCACCTCATATCCGTGGCCTTTTAAAAGTGTTTTCAGTTCTTTTTGTATGACAGAATCATCTTCTATAATCAAAATTTTATAGTTCATTTTCAGAATTCCTTTAAATCATTCATTTTCAGAAAGAATGGCTCCGCTTCCCACCGTGCTTTCTGCTTTTTCTTTTTTACGGTCAAGACCTGCAAAGAAACCGGCAATCAAGGTTCCGGAAATGGAATGCCATACACAGGATACCGCACAGATAATTGCGGACTGCGGGGTGCTGGCAAACTGTGCCGTAGTAGTGGCCAGGTTGGTGGCAAGTCCCGCATTCTGCATACCCACTTCAATAGAGATTGTTCTTTTCTTCGCAGTGTTCATGCCTGTCAGTTTACCGGCACCGTAGCCCAACAGATAGCCCAGTCCGTTATGAAGCAGAACAGCTACAAAAATGACAACACCTGAGTTGAAGAAGTTTGCGCTCTGTGAAGAAATAACACCGCCTACTACGCAGGCCAGACCCAATACAGCAACACCGGGCATCATTTTCTGGATATTCTGGAAAGTCTTTTTCTTTCCCCAGAGATAGTTAAGAAGAAATCCTACGGCAATAGGAAGAATCACGGTTTCGATAATGGACACAAACATGGGCAGCCCCTGAATATTGATTTTTGTTCCGCTTGCCAGAAAAGAAACCAGAAGCGGTGTCATAATCGGGGACAGCAGTGTGGATACCGTAGTCATGCCCACAGAAAAGGCCACGTCACCGCCGCACAGGTAGGACATGATATTGGAGGAAACTCCCCCCGGACAACAGCCTACTAAAATCAGTCCCAGGGCAATGCCATCCGGCAAATGCAGGGCACGGCTGACCGCAAAAGCCAGAAACGGCATAATCAGATATTGGGCAGCTGCACCGATACAGATATCCAGAGGACGCTGCGCCAAAATTTTAAAATCCTGGGTCGTCAGTGTCAGTCCCATACTGAACATGATAATTCCGATAATCAAAGACTGGCTGGTAAATTTATTGCCCACCATATCTGTAAACAACTGGAAGTTGACCCAGCCCATCAGCCCCGGAAGGAAAAAGGTGACAACCGCTATGGCAATCACCACGGCCGAAGTGTAATTGGATAGAAATTTGCTTGCTTTTTGTAATGCTTTCATAGAAATCCTCCTTCTTCTGTGCAAACACCCAAGAAAAGTTTCATGAACTTTCACACGACAAAAAGCCCCCTCCGGCTCTTGCCGAAAGGGACGAATATAATCCGCGGTACCACCCTCATTCTGCAGATTTCCTGCAGCGCTCACATACTTCATATGTTTTCCCTTTAACGGAGGATTCCGGCTGAACCTACTGCTTCTTTCAGTCAGCTCCTTAGGGAGGATATTCACATTTCCCGCTATATCTGCTTTCACCAAACGCAGACTCTCTGAAATACCGTTCTGAAATATGACCTTGTTCCCTTCATCGGATTTCGGTGTTTTATCACATTAATATGTTGTAATTGATTTAATAACCATTATAGCCCTGATTTCTGAAATGTCAACTACTTTTTTTATTTTCCGCCATTTTCCTTTCATCATGGAGCTTATGCAAACATAGAAACGACCAGTCCTACAAGCAAACTTGTAACACCTACGATTGTCTCCATAATGGTCCAGGTTTTCAATGTAGTCTTTTCATCAATTTCCAGAAATGTTCCCACCAGCCAGAAACCTGCATCATTCACATGACTCAAAGCCGTAGCTCCCCCGCAGATAGCCAGACACATAGCCCCGCGGTACAACATATTCTCTCCCATGACCGCCGGCATAGAAGCCATGATACCTGATGCCATAGTAATGGCTACAATAGAACTTCCTACAGACGCTCTCACAAGAAGCGCAATGAAAAAAGCCACAAGTATCAGAGGTAAGTCACTGTTCTCCAGCATAGGTCCAATCACATTTCCCAGGCCGGAATCCTGAAGCATCCAGCGGATAACACCACCGCTGGCAATCACCAGAAGAATCATGCCAACCGGGCGCAAAGAGTGCTCCAGTATCTGCTTCAACTGACTTTTGGACATTCCTCTCCGTATTCCAAGAAAATACATAGAGAATAAAGTAGCTATCGTAAGTGCCAGAAAAGGTTCTCCTAAAAATTTCAATCCATCTTTAACTTCTTGTGGAAAAGGCATGTATTCTGCAAGTGTACTGCAAAGAATCAATACCAGCGGCACCAGAATAACCCCCAGCACAAGTCCGAAAGAAGGAAAGGTTTCCTCCTTTTCATCATGAATTTCCTTTACATTCTGGGGTAACTCGGTAAAAATCTTATTTCCAATAAATCTGCCCCAGATAATTCCTGCTGTGGTCATGCTGAGAATTGCTGTAGGAACGCCAAGTAAAATCATAGTTCCCAGATTTACGCCAAGAGCATCGGAGACCAGCACAGACGCAGCAGAAGGCGGCACGAAGGCATATCCGCTGGCCAATCCTGCCAGAAGAGGAATCGCATAATACAGGGTGGACTTTCGGGTCTGCTTTGCCACGCTGAAAACCAGCGGAATCAATACCACAACTCCGGCTTCAAAAAATACTGTAGTTCCAATGACCAGTCCGGTGATAGCCAGCGCTGCCCCTGCCTTTTTCTGTCCAAATCTGTTGATTAACGTCTGGGCAACTACTCTCGCACCTCCGCTGGATTCCAGAATGCCTCCAAACATAGAGCCAAGTCCTACCAGTAAGGCAATTCCCTGAAGGGTTTCTCCCACTCCCTTTTCCACAGTCTCAGAAATCATAGACAGCGGCATGCCTGCTCCGATTCCAATGAGAATAGCGGAAATCATCATAGATAACACCGGGTGCAATTTCATTTTGATAATAAGCACCAGCAAAACTACAATTCCAACTGCGGCAGCCACCATCAGTCTTGTTGGGTCGGCTGTAAATGTTGTATCTGCCATTTTTGTATTCCTCCTAAATCATCTGATGTTTTTTCATGTTTTTTTTGATTTTCACTTTGTTTTTTTGTTTTTACTTCATTGCAATCTATTTATTCTCCAAATTCATCCGATGTTTAACATTATAATTTTTTCATTTGCAAAAAACAACATCGTAATTTTATCCAATTTTCACTTTTGTTTTTTGTGCATTTTCACGATTTGACAAGAAATCTCCTTCTACTTTATTATATAGAACAAAGGATACATTTAAAAGAAACGAGGAAAACGTATGACCAATCCGATCTCACCAGACGCTTTAGATGAAAAAAGTCTTCCGCAGAAAATAGCCGAGGATATCATTGCATTGATTTTAGAAGAACATCTGCAGCCCGGAGACAAGCTGCCTAACGAATCAAACCTGTCGAATCGGCTCCATGCCGGGCGCAGTTCCATTCGTGAAGCCATGAAGCTTCTCGCTTCCCGAAATATTGTCACTATCCGTCAGGGTTCCGGAACTTATGTAGCTGCTTCTCCCGGAATGGTAGAAGACCCTCTTGGTTTCACTTTTATAGGCGATAAAAAGAAACTGGTGGCAGACTTGCTGGACGTACGCTTTTTACTTGAACCTTCCATTGCTGCAATGGCTGCAAAATGGGCAGATGAAAACGACATCCGGAAAATCACTGCTTTGTGCAGCGAAGTGGAAGATTTACTGCTCCAACAGAAAAATCACATTCAAAAAGATATTGAATTTCATACGGCCATTGCCATGAGCAGCAAGAATCTGGTGGTTCCCCGCCTGATTCCTGTCATTAACAGTTCTATTCCTTTGTTTGTGGAAATAACCAAAAGCCGTCTCTACACAGAGACGATAGAAACTCACAGGGAAATCACAGAAGCTATCTGCGCCCACGACTCTGTCCGTGCGCAGGATGCCATGTACTTGCATTTAGTCTATAACCGGCGACTGATTCAGAAAATGGCAGAAACCTGATATTTTCTGGCCCGCAGATAAAAAGAGAGACTTCTCAGCAGCCCTCCAGGGTCTATCTGAAAAAAGTCTCTCTTCGCTCATTGCTAAAAATATTTTTCCTCTACAGCTCTTTTTTCTCCATAATTTTGACACTGATACTGTAGGAGATTCCCAATGCCAGTACACACAACACGATACTGCCCAAAATATATCCCCATACGGGAATATCTGCCAAAAATCCCACGGCTTTCTCTGCTTCTATGCTAAGATGAAGCAGACGATTGAGCACAGCTATACTTCCCATTACTGCTATCACAATAGCAAAGAGAAAAATTCTTCCCTTTTCACTCCCAAATTTCAGTTGTATGGGAATCATAATTGCAAAAAAAACTATCATAATTACAGCTGTGACTCCTCCTTGAACAAAATAGGGAATCATCAGAAAATCATCATGGAATATGCCATATCCTATACCCAAAAGCTGGCATAACACCAAAGTTCCAACTCCACAGATTATGCCGTACACATATTTTTCTCCTGCGTATTCTCTTCTGCTAACCGGAAGAATCAGCAAAAAGGGCAGGCTATTGTCAATCTCATCATAACTGATAGTAGATATGGTAAAAAAGCAGAAGCCAAAAGGCAGATAGACGGTAAGAAAACCCACATTGCCTCCGGCCAGCGCCGGAATCATTCCAATCAGCAGCAACATCAAAAAAAATCTTCGCTGTCCCTTCATCAGGGCAAAATCTTTCAGTAATAATCCTTTCATATTGCTTCTCCCTTCACCATCATGGCAATCACTTCGTCCACGTTTCCCTTTTCTAACGCAAGGTTAGGATAATTTTCCATATAAAACTGCTTTTCTCTGGTCAGACAACGATAACCATAGCTTTCTTTCATTACCCGCAGCAAATACTGTTTTTCCATGGCATCGAACTGGCTCTGTGTCACCTTTAAAATACCGTACTGCCCCAGCAGTACATCCATTTCCTCATGAAGTACAATCTCTCCGTTGTCTATCATATACAAATCATCACAAAGCCCCTCCAAATCTGTAGAAATATGAGAGCTAATCAAAATGGTTCTCTCTTCGTTTTCCTCCATGTAGGCCCGCAGCATATCCAACAACTCTTCTCTGGCCAGAACATCCAGTCCGGTGGTGGGCTCATCCAAAAGCAGTAAATCTGCTTTATGAGTAATGGCTGCCAGAATTTTCGCCTTTGTCAGCATACCTGTGGAAAACTCTTTGATTCTTTTGTCTGCCGGAAGTTGATAGCGGCGGCAGTATTCCCGGAACATGGCTCTGTCAAACCGGGGGTACATCCGGGAAAGCACGGTTTCCATATCTTTCATCGTAAGATATGTATTAAATCCCCCATTTGCCAGCACCACTCCCATCCGCTGCTTTTCCGCTTTTGTCCAGGTATGTATCTCCTTTCCGAAAACCTCTATGCTTCCTCCGTCTATGGAAATCAGCCCTAAAACAGATTTAAAGGTTGTGCTCTTTCCCGCACCGTTGGAGCCCACCAGTCCGGTAATGCAGCCTGCGGGAATTTCCATGGAACAATTTAACTCAAAGGTTCCGTAAGACTTTCTTAAATCTTTGATTTTCAACATACTCTATTCCTCCATAATCAGGTCGAAAACTGCCCGGATATCTTCCTCTGTCATGCCGTACCTTCTGGCTTTCTCTATGGCATGCTCAAATTCTGCCTCTATTTCCTTCTGCTGCTCCTGCAGCTTGGCATCCCGGTTGACCTGGGCCACATAAGTCCCCTTTCCGTGTACGGTAATGGTAAAGCCTTCTGCCTCCAGGGTATCGTAAGATTTCTTTACTGTGAGGGCGCTGATTTTCAATTCTTTTGCCAGACCGCGCACAGAAGGAAGAATCTCTCCCGGATTTAATTCTTCGTTTAATATCATAGTTTTTATCTGGTCCACGAGCTGCTCGTAAATGGGGACCATGGATGAGTGATGGATTATAATCTTCATGGTTTTCCTCCTCTTGTAAACAGTATATAACAGCATAGAACTGTTGTCAACTGTTTTATACTGTTATATACTGTTTTTTATTTTTTAAGAGAAAAACCGCTGCGACAGACATTTTTCTGTCTCACGCAGCGGTTTTTCCTGCAACTCTATGTTTCCAATCTATTTGTCATTCGCTGAAGCGAATTCTTTCCATTAAAGACTCTTTTTTCAAAGATTTTCCAATGGCCGTACTGAGGATAACCTGAAGCAGTATCATCACAATAATCAGACCAAGAATCGCCTGGGTAGGATAATGGAAATACTGAATCCCCATGATATGGTTTTCTTTTGCATAGAGGAAAAACAGGTAACCTGTAAAACTGCCCAGACTCACAGAGCAAAGCAGAGTTCCCATGGTATAGAACAGTCCTTCCAGATTCAGCATCTTCACAAGCTGTTTATCTGACAAGCCGATGGCCTGCATCATACCAAGTTCTTTCTTCCTCACATGAATGCTGTTTATCATGGTATTCATCATGTTCATCATACAGATAACACCTAAGATTCCAAGGAAAACATAGCAGGACAGATACATAAAGGACATAGATGTTTTATATTCTTCATACCCCTTCTGCCAGGAATCTGCAAGCTCGATACCACCGGCCTTTTCACAGGCAGCAACCAAGGCCTTTTCCAACTCTGCATCATAGTCCTTGTCTGCAAAAATACTCAGGGCGTCATTGACATTGTATTGGCTCATAGCATTGACTGCGCTCTTGGCAGTGAGAAAAGTTGAATAATTGACAATACCCTCTGAATAATTCCCAATTGCCGCAATCTCCAGGCTTTTCTCCTTTTCTACATTGCCGTCCGAATACTGGAACGTAATTTTATCTCCTACTTTCAGTTCCGGATACCAGTGAAGCGCTGTCTTAGAAAGAATGACTTTATTGCCTTTCTGCAGTTCTTCATAAGTTACTTTTCCTTCTACAATACCCTTTTCCAGTATTTCAGCATAATTTTCCGAGTAACCTACAAGGGATAACTGTTCTTCAAATTTTTTATTCTTCAATGGAATACACGGTTTTACTTCTGTCTTCTCCACACCATCCAGACTCTCAATTCCCCGGATAAATTCCGGTGTCAGAGGATTGTTCTGCTGAACCTGACTCCATTCCAGTTCCGGATGTTCTTTATTTCCGGATTCTGTAATAACAGAAAGATAATACTGTCCGTCAATACTGGAAGCAGCAGACTCTCTGGGAGCTGCGCAGGATAAACCGGCAGACACGGTCACGAAGAAAACTCCGGTAATCGCCATGGAAACAATGGTAATCACTGTTCTCTTTTTATTCCTTGACAGATTGGAGCAGGTCAGGCGGAACAAGTTCAGATATTCGTAACCCTTTCTCGTTCCTTTTCCCTTACGGCCTTCTCCGTTATAGCGAAGCGCCTCTATGGGAGAAATTCGGGCGGCAATTTTCATAGGCTTCAAAAGTGAAAGGTAAACGGTCATAAGCGCCACACCTGCAGCCAGAAAATACAGCCATGCATGAAGATACTGTACTTTGTGATTCTTTACAATCTCAGATATGGCAGTTATCACCATGTCTTCTTTCTTATCCGCATTTATGATTTTATACATCAAAGGAAAAACTCCCTCCAATGTAGCTGTTCCTGCCAACAGACCTGCCGGAATGGCAAACGCTGCCGTAAAAAATCCTTCCCTCAGAACAATCTGGCGAATCTGGTGTTTTGTGGCTCCTATGGCTTTTAATCGGCCGTACTCCTGTACCTTATGAATCATGGATACATAATATATACTGTAAATGGTAATCACTCCGGCCAGTACCACAATCAGCATAATCATTATAATCATAGGAATGGTAGAGGGATCCACATAATTGGCTGCCAGATATTCTGTATTTACCACCAGGCTGTCTTCAGGAATCTCAAAGGCAGCAGCAATGTCTTTCATCTCCTCTTCCATGTCATCTGTTGTAGCTGAAGGTACCGTTGGAAGGCGAAAATAGACGCGGTAGGAAATATCTGTCACGGGAAAATTCTGCTTCACAAATTCTTCAGAAACAAAGGCGCTGTATAACTTCTTGTCTTCATTTATCTGGCTGTCTGCTGTCATACCGCAAATAACGAAATCCTTTTCCCTGCTGTAATCCAGGCCTTCATTTGTTATAGGCTGGTAGGGCACGCGGATAGTATCACCTATCCTTCCCTCCAGTCCCATGGCCTTTAACAGTCCTTCGGACACCACAATTTCATTCTCCTTCTGTGGAAAATGCCCCTCTGCTAATTCTGATTTGTTCAGTTCGGCACAAGTTTCGTCCAGATACACCATACTGATGGTGTATGTTTCGTTTACCATAACAGCCGGGTCACACCGCAGGCCCATACTTTCCAGACGGTCCGAAGCCTTCAGATTCTGTGCAGTCTGGGGAGACACGTCGCGATACAGCCCATGAAAGGTTGGATATACCTGATTTACTGCCGCAAATTCCAGATTCACAACACCAAATCCAACGCCGGGAATCACAAACAGCAGAAGGGTGGTGAGAAAAATGGCGATACCTGTTAAAATATTTCGGCTTTTATTCGCCCTGATATTGGAGAAAGCCGTTCTGGTTACCGTCTTCATTCTGCCGTCACCACCTTACCGTCTTCAATGACAATAATCTCGTCTGCCATCTGAGCAATGGTTTCATCATGGGTAATCATCACCAAAGTCTGTCCGTATTTGGTCACACAGGTTTTCAGAAGTGCAATAACCTCCAATTCTGTCCGGGAATCCAGATTTCCGGTGGGTTCATCGGCCAGAATAATCGAAGGCCGTGAAGCAAGTGCTCTGGCAATGGCCACTCTCTGCTTCTGTCCTCCGGAAAGAGCATTGGGAAGATTTTTCAGCTTATCCTCGATGCTAATGGTTTTTATAATTTCCATAACATAATTATGGTCAACCTTTTTATTATCCAATCCCAGAGGAAGTACAATATTTTCCCATACGTTCAAAGAAGGAAGCAGATTGTAGTCTTGAAAAATAAAACCTATTTTTTTCCTTCGGAATACTGCAAGCTGTTCATCCTTCAGTTTAAAAATGTCTTCCCCGTCAATAAACACCCTGCCTTTATCCGGTCTGTCCAGACCGCCCATTAAATGCAGCATGGTACTTTTTCCGGAACCGGACCTTCCTACAATCGCTGTAAACTTCCCTCTCTCTATCGTCAGATTCGTATGGTCTACTGCCTTTACCAGATTTTCTCCCTTTCCGTAATATTTCTTTAAATTTCTGATTTCTACCATTGGTTTCATCTGTCATGCTCCCTTCTGTTCTGTTCTTTCTGTCTCTACTATGCATAATACAACAGAAGACTTGCAATTTGCTGACAGGAACCTTACAGTTTTGTAATTCTTTTTGTAATTATCCGCGAATAAAGTTTGTTTTGATTTTTTCTTCCGGCTTGGGTGCTTCTATTCCCGCTTTTTTTCCGGCCTCAATGCATTTCAGTGTCCATGCCATATTTTTTCCCAGCACACGCATAATCTGCAGTCCTTCTTCATCCTGTTTTACCTCTTCCGGTGTATTTCCATGCACCATATTCCAGTAATTGGAGGAGATAATTGGCATCTGATGAAAGGCAAAATATTTTGTCAGAACATCTAAGGTCGCGGTTGTGCCGGCTCTTCTGGCAGAAGCTACGGCAGCAGCCGGTTTATACAGCATATCCTTTCCTGCCAGGGAACACAACTTATCCATGAATTCTATAATCTGCCCTGTGGGAGAAGCCCAGTATACCGGAGAACCTACAATAATACCATCTGCTTCTTTCAGCTTCAGAGCAGCTTCCTTTACCAGCTCTTTATCCGGATTTCCTGCCTGAAAAATTTCTGTCTCAATACCATTTTCCTTTAATGCCTCTGCAACTGTACTTAAAGCTGTAAAGGTACAGCCTGCCTTTCTGGGACTTCCATTTAATAACAATACTTTCATATTATTTTCATTCCTTTCTCCATAACTTTTAAATTTCTATCTTATTATACTCTAAGAACGGCTTTTCAGCAATTCCGTCTGTTCATTTTCTCCCAGCAGATACAACTCATGCAAAGCTCTGGTAATAGCCACATACAGCAGTTTGGCTTCCTTTACATTCATTTCGTATCGCAATGTATCCGGCTGCCATAAAACTACGGCGTCAAATTCCAATCCTTTTGTCAGCGTAACCGGAAGTACCATAATTCCATTATGAAAGCCCTCTTCCTGTTCTGTCTGCAGAACTTTCCGTACAGTCTCTGTATCCTTTTCATCTCTGCAGATGACAGCAATCGTTTCAAAGCCTTTCTGCTGTATGTTTTCCAGCAATGCTTTCAGTTGTTTTCCAATGTCTTTTCTTTGCTGCATTTGAACGCAGACCGGATTTCCATGGCGGATAACCGGCTGTATTTTATAATTCCCAAGAGAGGCTTTTTCCAAGACTCTTCCTGCGTACTGGGAAATTTCAATGGTGTTTCGGTAACTCTTAGCCAGCAGATAAAAACTATCCCTGTCATCTCTTAGAAGAATCTTTTTCAAATCTTCCCAGTCATTTAAACCTGTCTCATACCGAATATTCTGAGATACATCTCCCATAATGGTAAAATAACAGCGGGGAAGCACCTGACGAAGTACATAGTATACCGTCTCTCCAAAGTCCTGGGCTTCGTCCAGAATTATCTGACTGAATTCATCCGTCTCTTTTTTCAGAAAAATTCTCTTTCGGATAAGACACAGCGCCGCTGTATCATACAAATCCATCTGCCCCTTTTCCACATGCGCTATGGTTTCCTTATACCCGCCTTCAAATTTATGTGTTTCATCGCCTGCCTGTTCCAGTTCTTCCAGAAACGTTCTGTATATCTGTATTTCTGTCCACTTATTTTTAGAAGAACAAAAATAATTCCGGTACGCTTTCTGCTTTTCTTTGCGAAATCCCTCTTCCTTTTCCGTACACAAAAACTGAATTCGCTGACGGGTTCGCTGGTTCAACAGCTTCTCTAACTGAAACAGGGACAGCTCCGGGTTTCGGCTTCTGGTATCCTGCATATTCTCTTGAGACAGTATCACACCTAATTCCCGGTCCCGAATATCCTGTAAATTCAAATGTTTCTCTATCCACTTTTTCAAAAAGCATTCCAGTGCATATACAAAATCCAGTCTGCTTTTTTTGCAGGCCTTGGTGTCTTCTTCTATGATGCTGAACTTTTTCTTCCAGGACTTTTCCATGAGGTAAGGAAGGAACACGTCCATCCTCATCTGACGCACATGGTTCACGTCCAGTTCCGGCAAACCGCTGCTGATATAGTTCAAAAGCATATCGCTGCTTCCCACAATACAAAATTCCGATGGCTTATATACCTCTTCATAGTTATACAGAATATAAGAAATCCTGTGAAGTGCCACTGTGGTTTTCCCACTGCCTGCCACGCCCTGTACAATCATGTTTTTATATGGCGTAGCACGGATAATTTCATTTTGTTCTTTCTGAATGGTTGCAATGATGTCTCCCAGCACGGCTTCCTTATGCTGAGAAAGATATTTTACCAAAAGTTCATCACTGGCCGCTGTATCATTGTCATAAAATCCCAGCAGCTTCTCTCCCTGCAAATCATAAGTTCTCTTTTTGAAAAGCCGGATGTTTACAGGCTCACTCCCCGGTACTTCATAACTGCCTTTTCCCAGTTCATTTTCATAATAAACACTGGAAACCGGGGCTCTCCAGTCTACAATCATTACCTCATTGGAATTTCGTGTAACACCGTTTTTTCCGATATAACGGCTTTCTGTCACACCATAAGATTCGTCATCATAGTCAATTCTGCCAAAGTATGCCTTGTTCAGCGCTGCCCTGTTTTTCCGCAGAGAATTCTGTATGTGCTCCAGAATATTTTTCTCCGCTTCCAGCAGACCAAAGGAGTCACCCTCCCCTTTCTTCACAGCCTGAAAAAGTTGTGTCACTTCTTTTTTACTGACCGCTTCTTTTTCTTCATACTCCCGAATGTTTTCCCGGATGATTTCCAGACACGACAATAGACGCTGTTGTTCTAACAGCATATCCTGATTTTTTTCCATTTTCTTTCCCTCACTATTCGCAAATTTCACTCTAAAATCTGACTCGGACACCGTTTTCTCAAATTTTACAGCATCCTCCAGTTTAGGCGGTTTACCATTATAGCACAGGATTGAAAAAAATACCAGAAGTTTTATCCTCTCTTTGTCAAGCTTCAGCCAAGGGCAGCATAATGTGAAAACAGCTTCCTAAAATACCGCTTCTATCTTTGACGCAAATGGTGCCCCCCTGCTGTTCCAGAATCTGCCTGGCCAAATAAAGACCTACGCCTGCACCATCACGTTCCATTTCTCTCGCTTCCTCACCACGATAAAACCTCTGAAAAATCTTGTTTCTGTCCTTTCTCGGAATTCCAATTCCCTCATCGAATACTTCAATGAGTACATAAGAGGTCAGCTTCCGCATGCGTATTTCTACTTTCTTCCCTGGCTTTGAATACTTAATGGCATTGTCCAGAACGTTAATCATGGCCTCCTGGGTCCAGCGAAAATCATGATTTGAATAACAGTCCTCCAGTTCTGCCGAAAGTTCTATGTTTTTATCTACAGCCTTCATAATCACCGTATTGACTGCTCCAAGAATGGTTTTCTTCAGACTTCTCACCTGCGGCTCCAAATGAATCATGCTGCCTTCCAGCCTGGACATATTCAGCAGCAGTTCCATGAGTTTTCCCAGGTTCTCCAATTCCTGCTTTCCCTGTATGTAAAACTCCTTCCCCTCTTCTTCTGTAAGTGTATCATCCTCCATCATTTCATAGCATACTCTGAAAGCTGCAAAAGGAGTTTTCAACTGATGGGAAATATCCGTAATCAGGGCTTTTGTACTGCTCTCTTCCTGTTCCAGGCGCTCCTTCATATTTTCTATGTAAGTTCCCAGCTTTTCTTCTTTCTCTCTTAAGCCCCACAAATAATCTGACTGGATGTTCAAAAGTTCTGCGGTATCAAAATTTCCATCCATAAAGCGTTCCATACTGTCTTCCAATACTTTTATCTGCGCCCGTTCCAGATTTTCTTCTGTTTTTGCTCTTTTTCTGATAAAAAACACCGCACCTGCAAAAATCCCTGCAATTATCAGTATCTCCGAAGCAAACAAAAGCAAAATTTCTTTGCTTTCCTTTGCAGAGAAAAAATAGTATCCGTATTTTTCCTGCAGTTCTTTCTGTTTTTCTCGATCCGCCTGTTTGGTATCGGCAGTATTCTTTGCTTCTCTGATTTCTATCCAGACACCTTCTGACCATGGATACCGCAAAGCCAGTTGTGCTGCCTGCCTGTTCCTCTCCTCATAACGATACACCAGATAAACCGAAGACAGCAATAAAATTCCTGCCATCACACACCCAAGCACTGCGGCCATGCTTTTTATTTCTTTGTTACCGTGTCTGTCCATATGTATCCCAATCCCCTTACATTTTCTATGGCATTGGTATGCAGTTTGCTTTTCAGCCGGCTAATATTAACGGTCACCGTATTTTCGTCTACAAACTGTCCCTCTCTGTCCCATACCATTTCCAGTATCTGCTCCTTTGTCATAACGGTCCCTGCGTGTTCCATCAGACAAATTAAAAGCTGCAGCTCTTTCTTACTCAATATTACAGGCTCTTTCTGCCTGTATACCTGCATAGTAAGACAATTCACTTCGATGCCATCCGAAAGCAAAATCTGTCCCTCTTGCTGCCCGGCTCTGCGCATTAATGCATTTACTTTGGAAATCAATACCAAAAGACTAAAAGGTTTTGTCATATAGTCATCTGCACCACAGTCATATCCATTGACAATGTCCACTTCCTGGTCCAGGGCAGTAAGAAAAATAATAAAAACTTCGCTTTTTTGTCTTACCTCTCTGCAAAAATCCATTCCACTGCCATCGGAAAGCGTAATATCGCTAATAACCAAATCTATGCTCCCTTTCTGAAACAGCGCTTTTGCTTCTTTGAGAGAAAAAGCGGACAAAACTTCGTATCCTTCCTTTTCCAGTTTCAGAGAAATTCCCCTATTTAAGGCTTTATCATCTTCCAGTAATAATATTCGTTTCATCGTCTGCACTCCTAAAACAGATATGATATAGACAAAGGTACGGCTGCCGCATTAAGTACCTGTCAAGAATATTCCTGCTTCATGCAGCAGCCGCAACTCCTTTTAAGATATGTTCAGAACTTTGTCATTTAAAATTCATTCCCCGGAAATCTGGGAATTCCTGCAAATCCCTGTTCCAAATCTTTCTCTGTGGGAATATAATCTGTCATCTGCCCATTGTTGAATTTTTCATATGCGTACATATCAAAATATCCAGTTCCGGTCAATCCGAAAACGATGGTTTTTTCTTCTCCAGTCTCTTTGCACCGAATTGCTTCGTCTAAAGCCACACGAATTGCATGTGCGCTTTCCGGCGCAGGCAGAATTCCTTCTATTCTTGCAAACTGCTCTGCAGCCTCAAATACAGATGTCTGTTCTACCGCCCGGGCTTCCATCAGGCCATCATGATACAGCTGAGATAAAATGGAACTCATGCCGTGATAGCGAAGTCCCCCTGCATGATTGGCAGAAGGAATAAAATTATTGCCCAATGTATACATTTTCTGCAAAGGCGTAACCATACCTGTATCACAAAAATCATAGGCAAACTTTCCTCGGGTAAGGCTCGGACAGGAAGCAGGTTCCACTGCAATAATCTGATAATCCTTTTCTCCTCTTAATTTTTCTCCCACAAACGGAGAAATCAGACCTCCCAGATTAGAACCACCTCCGGCACAACCAATAATGATATCTGGTTGGATATCATATTTTTCTAAAGCTGTTTTTGTCTCCAGTCCAATCACTGTCTGATGCAATAACACCTGATTTAACACACTTCCCAAAACATAGCGGTAGCCTTCCTGCTGTACAGCCCTCTCCACAGCCTCTGAAATGGCACAGCCAAGACTTCCCGATGTGCCTGGGTGTTCCCTCAAAATTTTTCTTCCTACCTCTGTCGTATCTGAAGGCGATGGTGTGACTGCAGCACCATAAGTCCTCATTACCTCTCTTCGGAATGGTTTTTGTTCATAAGAACATTTTACCATATATACCTGGCAGTCCAATCCAAGATAGGCGCAGGCCATAGACAGTGCAGTCCCCCACTGTCCTGCTCCGGTTTCTGTAGTAACCCCTTTCAATCCCTGCTCTTTTGCGTAATAAGCCTGTGCAATCGCAGAGTTCAGTTTGTGACTTCCACTGGTATTATTTCCCTCAAACTTATAATAAATTTTAGCCGGCGTCTGCAGCTTTTCTTCCAGACAATACGCCCGAACTAGCGGGGAGGGACGATACATTTTATAAAAGTTTCTGATTTCTTCCGGTATTTCTATAAAAGGAGTTGTGGTGTCAAGCTCCTGTTTTACCAGTTCCTCACAAAAAATCTGTCCCAATTCTGCCTCCGTCATAGGCTGATAAGTCTTAGGATTTAACAGAGGCGCTGGTTTGTTTTTCATATCCGCCCGGACATTATACCATTCTTTTGGCATCTCACTTTCTTCCAGATAAATTTTATAGGGAATTTCCTTTTTTATATTCGACATAGGCTTTCTCCTGTATTTCTATGGTTATTTTTTATATACGGTTATCGTGTAATTTTGATGGAATACGTCTCCCGCTTCTACAGAGACAATAT
This sequence comes from Blautia sp. HCN-20427, assembly GCF_037890365.1. Lineage (NCBI taxonomy): Bacteria > Bacillati > Bacillota > Clostridia > Lachnospirales > Lachnospiraceae > Blautia > Blautia sp. HCN-20427. The sequence continues at coordinate 112,325 of NZ_JBBKBX010000006.1, forward strand.
CTGGTTTCTCTGAAATGTCTCCTTCAAAACCGTAATCATCACATCTTCCTCTCCATGGTTCCAGGCAAATATAAGGTGCGCCCGGAAGACTCCAGATACCAAAATTCGTAAATCCTTCACATTCCATAAGAATATATGGAGTACCATCCGGATACGCAATCCCTGCAAGCGTAATCTGAGAACCATCAAAAATCAAAGCATCTTTATCAAACATATGCTCCGTAATCGCACATCCGCTGTAAGCACCGTATGTATCTAAAGGCAGCCTGTAAGTTTTTTCCCCATCTGCATTGCACGAATCTCCATAGACAAGGCGGTATTCCAGTGCTTCTTTTCTGTTGAAGAGAAGCTTATATTCTGTCTGCCGGGTATCCTCCAAAATCGGCACATTAAATCCCGGGTGCCCTCCTATAGTAAAGTACATCTTTTCTTCATTGTTGTTTTCTACGTCCCAGACAACCTCCAACGTTCTTTCTGTCAGCCGATAAGTCACATTTAAAACAAAAGAAAATGGAAAATAAGCTCTGGTAGCTTCATCATCTCTCAAAGAAAATGTCAAAAGATTATCTTCCTGTTTTATACATATAAACTCTGAATCTTTTGCAAAGCCATGTAGGTCTGTATCAAAGCGCCTTCCGTTGTAATAGCAGCAATTTTTATAATGACGCCCTACATTGGGAAATAAAAGAGGCGAATGGCGTTTCCAGAACTTTTCATCTCCATACCATAAAACTTCTTTGTTCATTTCCTTATCAAAAAGACTCTGTAACTCTGCTCCTTTTGAGGAAACTACAATTTTTAAATACTGGTTCTCTATCTTGTACATTGTAAAAACTCCCTTTCCCAGATACCAAGTCTGTAATCTTTTCACTTTTTTATAGTTTATCACAGCCGGACAAGGGATACAAGAAAGTCTTTAAAAGGCTCTGCAATTTCAGACAATATCATCTGTAAAACTCTTCTTCCAGGATTTCACTGCATGTTTTCTGTAAACTGAAATCAAACAAAATCTGCAGCAGTCCAAAACGATTCCTCAAATCTTTTGCAAAATAAATCCCCTTTTTAAAAGTTTCCAAAGACACTTGGATTTCTGCCGGAGAACTGGGTGCTCCCATCGATTTTAAAATCTGTGCAACCGTCTTTGCAGAAGGAAGATTTTCCAGAACAGACCCGATTTCTTCCTGTTTTTCTTCCCACACGCTTCGTCTTCTCAGAACCTCATTATCCGCATTTTTCCCAACCTCCTGTTCCAGCTTTAGAACTTCCGGCGCTGCCGGACCATAGGCCTCCTCAATTTCTTCTGCCCACTTTTTATACGAAAAAGCTGATACTTGCTGCGAAAGCCCCATGTTTTTCTTCTCTTTCAGTATTTCATATAACCGCAGGGCAGCCACTGTTGCCACTCCTACTTTTGTTCCGTGCAAAGGGTCAGATTGGTGTCTCAGCAAAAACATCATTTCCCAATAGTGAGACATATGATGTTCACTTCCTGAAGCCGGACGGGAATTTCCAATATAGCTCATTGCAATACCGCTTAAAACCAGTCCTTCCATAAGAGCAGCTACTGCATTCTTCTCTCTCTTTGCTGCTGCCTCGGCATTTTCTGTTACTTTCTCTATCGATTTTCGAACTAATGCTGTCACTTCCGGACAAAGATACTCCTCATTTATTTCATGAGCCAGCTGCCAATCTGCCAAACATACATATTTCCCAATAATGTCCCCGACGCCTGCAGCAAGCATATGCATGGGTGCTTCACAAAGTACCTGTAAATCTCCGATAATCACTCTGGCCGGTCTTGCTGTATAAGTTGTTTTTAAATGACGGATAATCAGTGGAGAGACATTTGAGGCATACCCATCCATAGAAGGAGCTGTTCCCACAACATAATAATCTATTTTCATTTTATAACTGACGTACCTGCACAAATCATTAATCGTTCCGCTTCCTACAGCTATGATTAAATCACAGTCCTGAGGTACCTGTGTAAAAAGGTAAATCAAGGCCTGTTCATCCGGCACCAGTTCCGGCTCATGATAAAGAACCTTGCTAAAGTTGTATCCTGCTTTTGTAAGTTCCTCATACACCCGGAAACCGGCGGCTTTTTCCGTATGCTCGTCACATACCACACACAATTTTTTATAGGAATGACGACTTAAAATCCCCGGCAGGCGGCAAATTGCATTCTCCTCAATAAGAATTTCCTCAATATCACAAAAATGTGTTCTTCCACAGCTGCATTCAATTTCTTTTTGCAAATAAGCCTTCCAATCTGTTTTTTCCATATCTTTCTGTCCTTTCTCTGCTTCAATGGCATGAATTCTAACAGCAGAGTAGCATAAAAGATACTCATGGTCAAATTGGATGTCAAAATATTAATCCGTTCTATTATTAATATTTTAAAATATTAATTACAATTTCCGAGGATATGATGTACTTCCTCTAATAATCAAGCGAGGTTCATATTCTATATGATGAATCATTCCCTCCTTCAAAAAACCGCCTCTTTCCTGTTCTGCTTCTATCTTGTCAAGAAGAAGGCGACAGGCATCTTCCCCTTTTTTGGGGGCAAAATGCTCCACAGTTGTCAAGTCAATCCCTTTCATTCCGGAAATTAATAAATTGTCGCAGCCCACTACGGAAATTTCTTCCGGAATTTTGTAATGCAGGTTTAAAAGTGCATCGCGGATTCCCAGAGCAACCATATCACTGCTTCCGGCTATGGCAGTTAAATCAGGAACTTCTCTAATCATTTCCAAAGCCAGCTCATATCCTGTCCTGTATTCCATATCTTCCTCTTGAAATAAAATGTCCATCTGTTCCGGAAGGCTCTTAATATAAACACTGTCTCCATATCCTGCTTTTTCAAAAGTTTCACAGAAACCTTTCATTCTGGCTCTTCTGGCGGATTGCCTCTGTGTCAGAGGAGTGGATAAAAAGGCTGCTTTTCTGTGTCCCAGTTCCAGCAAATGCCCAGCAAGAAGTTCACCTGTTTTCTTACTGTTCAGTTCCACTGTGTCCATTCCTTCCACAACAGCTTTCTCTCCAATAAGTATAACCGGTATCTTTTCAGAAATCTTTTGAAGAAGTTCCGTAAATACCGGCGTGAAAGTACAAATGACTCCCGATGGATTCAGTTTTTCTATTTTTTTCAGGTACTTCTCCTCTGTTTGATAATCCCTCCTAGTATTACATAAAAACACGTCATACCGATTTTTCTGTGCTGTCTTTTCAATTCCCTGTAAAAGAGAACAATAATACGGATTGGATAAATTGGGACACATGACAAAAATAGTTCCTCTCATGGACACCCTGGTTCTTGAAGCCTTCTTTTCATTCGTATATCCCAATGTCCGAGCTGCCTCTTCCACCCGCTCTATCGTTTCTCTTGAAAAAGAGACATTATATTTTTTATTAAGAATCATGGACACAGCTGACTGAGAAACGCCTGCCTTTCTGGCTACATCTGTAGAAGTAATTTTTTTTCGGTTCATGAATGCCTTTCCTTTCCCCAATTATAAAATATCTTCTCCTATTGTATCATAGCGAAAAAGCATTGCAAGAACTGAACACGCTTATTTATTTTCTGAAGAGTAATATGGAATGCACAAATAGGAGCCCTCATAAATTACATCACTCTTCATGTGGTTAATCTTTTTAACTTCTCTGATATAGTCTTCTGTGGAATCATATTCTTCCGTCTGATATTCCTGAGCTATTTCCCAGAGACTTGTTCCCTCTTTTATTTCGATACTGGTAAAATACTTATGCCGTACAGACTCCTGTGTACCCGCACTGGCCGTATCAGAAGTAACCCAGAGCATTCCTAATACCACTGCACACAATAAAACTATAGCATACAAAAAACTTCGTTTTCTTCTTAATTTACTTCTCATTCTCATACCCTCCGTAAAATCGCGAAAATATGTTCGCGAACATCTGTTTGCTTTCTATCTGCAATCAGCATACTACAAGAACACATGTTTGTCAATACTTTTATCGAACATATTTTCGTTTCACGAACAAACTTTCCGAATATCTGTTTGCATTTTCTGTAAAGCTGTGATATGATAAAAGTAAGATTTCGATGATTCGGAGGTACCAGATTATGTCATATGGAAAAATAAGTCAAAAACAATCTGAAATTTTAGAATATATGAAAAATGAAATTTTAAACAGAGGATTTCCTCCTTCTGTAAGGGAAATTTGCGAGGCTGTGAATCTGAAATCCACATCCTCTGTCCATTCCCATCTTGAAACACTGGAAAAAAACGGCTATATTCGCAGAGACCCAACCAAACCCCGTGCCATAGAGATTGTAGATGACAATTTTAATCTGGTTCGGAGAGAGACGGTTAATGTTCCTATTGTTGGCAAAGTAGCTGCAGGACAGCCGCTTCTTGCCATGGAAAATGTCGAGGGATATTTCCCCATTCCTTCTGAATTTATGCCCAACAACAAAACTTTTATGCTGGTCGTAGAAGGTGACAGTATGATAAATGCCGGAATTTTCAGCGGAGATTATGTGCTTGTAGAACAGCAGCCTACTGCTGAGAACGGTCAAAAGGTTGTTGCACTGGTAGACGACTCTGCAACAGTAAAAACCTTTTATAAAGAAAAAGATTATATTCGTCTTCAGCCGGAAAACGATTCCATGGATCCTATCCTTGTAGGACCGGAGCAGGTTTTCCAGATTCTTGGAAAAGTAATTGGTGTGTTTCGTTTTATGCGTTAATTTCAGCAAAAAAGAAGAACCCCATAGAAGCGTCTCTGATTTTCCACTTGGTATTCTTGAGCACACTTCGTATGGAGTTTCTTCTCTTGCTTTTACATATCTAAATCTGTTCTCTCAACTAAAGTTCCATCTCTCCAGATACGTTCTAAATCATAGAACAGACGGTTTTCTTCATCAAAAATATGAATCACGACATCTCTGTAATCCATAAGAATCCAGTTTGCGCTCTGGTATCCTTCCATCTGTTTGGCTTCTACACCGGCTCTTCCCAGCACTTCATCCACATTATCTGCCATGGCCTGCACCTGACTGCGGTTAGTTCCGCTGGCAATGATAAAGTAGTCTGCCAGTGTTGAAATCTGTTCAATCTGAATAATTTTAATATCCTGAGCCTTTTTATCTTCCATGGCCTCGCAAGCCATGCGTGCTATTTCTTTACTATTCATGGTCTGTGTTCTCCTTTTCCTTTTTTCCAAGGTGCAGCGCTTCATAATATTGAAAAGCCTTTTCTGTATAAGGATCGATAAGTTTTGCACTGGTTTCCAGATAGGAAAGGCTGTCTTTTAAAATGTAATACATTCCTTCATCTAAATCCATAAAAGCTACTTTTCTCACCCAGGACAGATTGGGTGCTCTGTCTCTTCCAGGTTCAATATAGTCCGCTATATAGATTATTTTCTCCAGACTGCTCATATCCTCTTTCCCTGTAGTATGCCAGCGGATAGCAGACAATATTCCCAGGTCATGTATATCGTACTTCTCTTTTGCAATATAAACACCCAGCTTCGCATGAATCAAAAACGGATTTTGCTTTTCAAAGGTACTGAGTTCAATGCCCTGCTTCCGGCAGATTTTCAACTTCTTTTTATTGGGAATACACTTTGCACAATCGTGAAGCAGACCTGCCAGCCGAGCCTGCTCCATATTGGTTCCATGAGCCATAGCCAGGGCTGCCGCTGTGTACATCACTCCCTGGGTATGCATAAAACGGTCTTTATCCAGATATTTTTTCAATTTTTTCTCAATTTCCGCAAAATCATATTTCATCTTTATCACTACCCTTGTATATATTATTCTCCATGATATAAGATATCACCTGGTCCGGTACATAATAGGCCAATGAACGGCGCTGCTGTATCCAGGTACGAATCTGCTCTGAAGAAATATCAATGTTCAGAGAATTCAGCTTTTCTATTCTTCCCCCGTATTTTTTCTTCAGTGCGGCAATGGTCTCGTCTAAACGCTGATGACTGGTATGATTTCTGGTGGCTACCAGAATTGTACAGACATTCAGAATGCGGAAAGGTTCTCTCCATTTTTCAAAATCATACAGAGAGTCTGCTCCCAGAATAAAAAAGTATTCCGTATCCGGATTTTGGTTTTGCAAATTTTCCAGTGTTCTGTAGGTATAGGTATATCCATCCTGCCGCATTTCTTCCAGAGACAGTTCAAAATGCGGATTTGACGCTATAGCCCTTTTCACCATTTCTGTGCGCTGCTCATCACTGGCCCGGTCTTTTCTTTCTCTTTTATGCGGAGGGTTTCCGGCAGGCATAAACAGCACCTTATCCAATTGAAACTGTTCATATGCCGTTTCTCCCAGAATCAAATGCCCTATATGAATAGGATCAAAAGTACCTCCCATGATACCGATTCTCTTTCTTTTTTCCCGCATAACACTTTCCTCTTTTTTGTTATTCTTTATGGCAGAAATATCTTTTTCTTATTATCCTTGCCTTCTTTATATAACACAATTTTTTTACCAATGACCTGTACGACCTGAGAACGTGTACGCTCTGCAAGCACTGCGGCAATTTCCTTCGGGTCATCCATACAGTTCTGGAGAACACTGATTTTAATCAGTTCTCTTGCCTCTAAGGCTTCTGCAACAGCTGCTGTATTTTCCGGTGTCAAACTGGATTTTCCAATCTGAAAAATCGGTTCCATAGTCATTGCAAGCCCTTTTAAATACGCTCTTTGTTTGCTTGTCATGCTTTATCTCCTGTTTTCCTTATTTATAATAATCAAAGTCAAAGCCATACATACGAACCGTATCCCCTTCCTGGATACCTGCTTTCTCCAAATCTTCCAGAATACCGCTTTCTTTTAAGAATTTCTGGAAGAACAGGAACCCTTTTTCGGAATCCAGATTGGTATAGCCCAGCATTTTTTCTATCTTTGGACCTTCTATAATGAAAACATGCTCGTCTTCTTCGTCCTGTGCTACTGTATACGGAAGATTTTCTGTAATCAGTGCGTCTTCCGGGAAAAACTCCTGCTCAAAAATTACAGGCTCTTTATCTATTGTATCCAAAAGCTGTTTTACATAGTATAAAAGTTCTTTCAATCCTTTTCCGCTTACCGCAGAAATTGCAAAAACTTTCATTCCCTGAGGTTCAAATTCATCACGAATCTTCTGCACCGGGTCTTCATCCCCTGCATACACGGCATCTATTTTATTTGCTGCAATGACCTGTGGACGCTTCATAAGTTCCGGGTCATAGGCTTCCAGTTCTTTATTGATTTTATAAATATCCTCAATGGGGTCTCTGCCTTCTGTGGACGCTGCGTCTACCAGATGAATTAAAACCCGTGTTCTTTCAATATGACGCAGGAACTGATGTCCTAAGCCCACACCTTCTGACGCGCCTTCAATCAATCCCGGAATATCGGCAATAACAAACCCGTTGCAGTCATCTAAATCCACCACACCCAAATGAGGATTCAGAGTTGTAAAATGATAATTGGCAATCTGAGGTCTGGCATTGCTGACTCTGGAAAGCAGAGTGGATTTTCCTACGTTTGGAAATCCGATAAGTCCTACATCGGCAATGACTTTTAATTCCAGCTGCACTTCCAGTTCCTGTGCCGGCTGGCCGGGCTGTGCATATTTAGGGACCTGCATAGTTGCCGTAGCATAGTGCTGATTTCCCTTTCCGCCTCTGCCGCCTTTTAATACAATCTGTCTGGTATTTCCGCCGGACATATCCGCAATAACTTTTCCGCTGACTGCCTCTTTAATAACGGTTCCTTCGGGCACTTTTAAAACAATATCTTTTCCATTTGCCCCATGGCATCTTTTTTTGCCGCCTTCTTCACCGTTTCCTGCGGCATATTTACTTTTATGACGGTAATCGGTCAGTGCATTCAGACCTTTATCCACTTCAAATATGACATCTCCGCCCTTACCGCCATCTCCGCCGTCAGGACCGCCGTTTGGGACATACAGCTCTCTTCGGAAACTGACATGTCCATCCCCGCCTTTTCCGGAGCGGATATATATTTTTGCTCTGTCTGCAAACATAATAACCTCTTTCTTTTATTGAAAAAAAGTGGCTTCAAACCCCTGAAAGATTTGAAGCCGCCTTGTTATCGTAATTACTCTTCAGTAGCCACTGGAACTACAGAAACCTGTTTTTTGTCTCTGCCTTTTCTCTCGAAACGAACAACACCATCAACTAATGCGAATAATGTGTCGTCTCCGCCTCTGCCTACATTTACGCCTGGATGAATTTTTGTTCCACGCTGTCTGTAGAGGATGTTTCCAGCTTTTACAAACTGTCCGTCAGCTCTTTTGGCACCAAGTCTTTTAGACTCAGAGTCACGTCCGTTCTTTGTAGAACCAACACCTTTTTTATGAGCGAATAACTGAAGGTTCATTTTTAACATGTCTTTACACCTCCTCGAATATTACATCGATATACTCCATGTATTCTTCTTCTATCCCCTGTAAACCAAGGATAAGCGAATTCAGAAGCAACGCCGTTTCTTTGGAATATCCCGGCTCTATTTTGAAATCCAGCCCTCCCATCTGCTCATCTACATCCACAGTAAACCTGTCCTCTGTAAACTGCTCAATGGAATTCACTGTATTCTGCGCCAGCACCGATACAGCTGCACACACAATATCACTGCCGCTTTCGGCATATCCTGCATGACCCTGCATGGCAAAACCTAAGATTTTCTGCTCTGAATTCTGATAAATCGTCACTTTAATCATAATGAATTAAGCATTGATTTTTTCAATTTTAACTTTAGTAAACTGCTGTCTGTGACCGTTTTTCTTGTGGTATCCGGTTTTTCTCTTATATTTGTAAACGATAACCTTTTTCGCTTTACCGTTTTCAACTACAGATGCAGTTACACTTGCATTGGCTACGTCTTCGCCAACTTTTAAACCGTCGTTGCTTACAGCAAGTACCTGGTCAAATGTAACAGTTTCACCAGCTTCTGCTCCAAGCTTTTCTACTCTGATAACATCGCCTTCGGCTACTTTGTACTGTTTACCACCTGTTGCAATAATTGCGTACATATGGCACCTCCTATTATCATTACTCGCCAAATATGGTGACCGTATACACGGTACTTATACCTCTTTGTGCGGCATACGCTAATATACTAACAGAAATCCTTTTATTCGTCAATAGATATTTTGAATTTTTCTGCAAAATATCTTAGGATATCTTAGGATTACAACACATGCCCGAACACCTTTTCCGGCTTTTTTCATTTTCTCATTTCACTTCTACCAGTTCAATACGGAAATTCAGTTCTTTTCCCGCCATCTCATGATTGGCATCAAACGTAATTGTACTCTCATCTTTTGCTGTCACCTTAACAGGAAATGGCTGTCCAAGCTGATTGGATAAATAAACCTGCTGTCCCGTTTCCAAATCTTCCGCTCCCGGAAGCTGTGCAATCTCAACGGTAAAAATCGCATTGGGGTCCGGCATTCCATACGCCTCTTCCGGCATCAAATGAATCTCCGCAATCTGACCCACTTCCATATCTGCCACTGCTGCATCAAAACCTTTAATCATCTGACCCACTCCGCAAGTGAACTCCAACGGTTCCCCTCTGTCATAGGAAGAATCAAACTGTGTGCCATCATTAAAGGTTCCTCTGTAATGGGTACGGCAGACTTTCCCAACATTACGGCCTGTCAGCACCGGCGCAGAACCACAATGTCCACCGCAGTTTCCGCTACAGCTGTGTCCCTCTCCGTGGTCTCCGCAGCTATGTCCCTCTTCATGGTGATGATTGCAGTTTACTCCTGTGGATACTAATTCCCCTTTCAAGTAAGCTTCCACAGCCTGGTCTGTATCCCCCTGGGCTCCCGCGCACAATTCAATTCCCGCCTCAGCAAGAGCCGTCTGAGCTCCACCGCCAATGCCTCCGCAAATCAATACATCAACAGACTGTTCTGCTAAAAGTCCGGCCAACGCTCCATGTCCGGAACCATTAGAACTCATCACTTCACTGGAAACTACTTTATTGTCTTCCACTTCATATACTTTAAAATATTCCGTCTTTCCAAAGTGCTGAAATACCTCTCCATTATCATAAGTTACTGCTATTTTCATCTCTGTATCCTCATCTTTCATTTTTTTAATCCCGCCAGCAGGATATGATATTAATTTTATCATATAGAAAGCTTTTTGTGTGAATAATTTTTCAGTTTCCGATTCTACAGTCTTTAGCTAGTCAATCCTCCCTCCCACCAATTCCGCAAACTTCTGCATTTCCTGTGTCACCCATTTGTTCCTGCAATAGAGCAGCTGGCTGTACATCACCACCGACGGAAGATTGGTTCGGACTTCCGAAAATCGTTTCTTCTCCAATTCCTCCTTCACCGTAAATGCCGGAAGAAAAGAAAGTCCCATACCCTTTTTCAGCAGATGAATAATGGTTTCCGTATTGCCGATTTCCAGAATCGGCATAATTTCCAAATCCCGCTCGGACAGCAGCCGTTCCAATTCATACTGATAAGCGGCTCCCAATTCTGTCAGCAAAAAGGGCTTTTTTACCAATTCCTGTATAGGTATCTGTTCTTTTCTTTCCTGTAACTGTTCCGCCAGGGTCACAAACAAAATGTGCTCCTTCCTTTCCACAACTTTCACCCATTCCCCGCTGCATATTTTTCTGTCCAGCGTAAAGACAAAATCAATTTCATTGCTCCTCGCCATTTCCATCAGTTCTTCTGTTGTGCCTGATTTTATGGTGATTTTCACTCTGGGATAACTGCTGTGAAAAGTCAGCAGGAAATCTGGCAGCATAGCGGTACAGACGGATTCTACCCCGCCAATCCGTAAGGTTCCATCCAGTTCCCCCTTTTCCTTTGCAAAAAACCGGGCCCGGTTGGCCGCCCCCATGATTTCATTGGCATAAGAAGTAAATTCCATTCCCCTTTCCGTTAGAAAAACCCGCTTTCCGATTCGTTCAAACAGCGGAGTTTCCAGTTCTTTTTCCAACTGTTGTATCTGCACAGTCACAGCGGATTGGGAATATCCCAGTTGTTCTGCTGCTTTTGAAAAATTTTGAGTTGCTGCCACCTTCAAAAAAGTGTTGATATTTCTCAGTTCCATGTATCTCTTTCCTTACTCTTCAGCTCTTTATTAATTTTTTTCATATATATTATCAAATATATGAATTTTGCAGATATATAACTGTAGTATACAATAAACTTATTCTACCGTAAAGATTTACGGTTGATTTTCAAAAAGTAAAAAAGCCAACAAAATATATGAAATATATGAAAAAATGGCGAAAAAGAAAGGACAAGCAACCATGCTAAACAGTGAAAATGTTTTAAACAGCACCCAGTTAGAAGAGGCCATAAAAAAATTTGTACACAATTTCTGTCTTGAAAAGCATGATATTCATTCTCAGAAAGTCACCTGGTATACGGAAGAAGGACAAGCAGACAAAATCAAGCAGATTGGAATTTCAAAAGAGGGACGTCCCGTAGATGAAGTCGTTACCGAAATGACAGAAGAAGTGTATCGTTACCGGGGTGATGCGAACCATCCACGGTTTTTTGGCTTTGTACCCGGTCCGGCTTCCTCCATCTCCTGGCTGGGAGATATTATGACTTCCGCCTATAATATTCATGCCGGAGGCAGCAAACTGGCCCCTATGGTCAACTGTATTGAACAGGAAGTTCTGCAATGGCTGTGCCGTCAGGCCGGCTTCACCCAGAATGCGGGCGGTGTCTTTGTAAGCGGCGGCTCTATGGCAAACATTACAGCTCTTACTGCTGCCCGGGACCACAAATTAAATGATGAAACCCTGCACCTGGGCACAGCTTATATCTCGGACCAGACCCACAGCTCTGTTGCCAAAGGTCTGCGGATTATCGGTATTCCGGACAGCCGTATCCGCAAAATCCCTTCCAATTCCACCTTTCAGATGTGCACAGATGTTTTGGAAAAACAAATTCAGGAAGACACCCAAAACGGACTGATTCCCTTTGTTGTTATCGGTACAGCCGGAACCACAAACACCGGAAGCATCGATCCTCTGGAAGAACTGGCAGCCATCTGTTCCAAGTATGAACTCTGGTTTCACATTGACGGGGCCTATGGCGCTTCCGTCCTGTTAAGCCCCCGTTATAAACACCTGCTAAAGGGCACGGAGCTGGCCGACAGTATCAGTTGGGACGCCCACAAATGGCTGTTTCAGACTTATGGCTGTGCCATGGTTCTGGTAAAGGATGTGAGACATCTGTTCCACAGTTTTCATGTAAATCCGGAATATTTAAAAGATGTGGAGGGGGATATGAGGCATATCAATACCTGGGATATAGGCATGGAACTGACCCGCCCTGCCCGCGGCCTGAAATTATGGCTGACCCTGCAGGTATTGGGCACGGATTTGATTGGCAGCGCCATTGAACATGGATTTGAACTGGCTGACTGGGCCGAAGAAGCGCTTCTGGAACTGGACCATTGGGAAATCGTATCGAAATCCCAGCTTGCCATGGTAAATTTCCACTATACTTCCGAAGATTTGACGGAAGAAGAAACCGACCTATTAAATGAACGCATTTCTGAACGCATGCTGGCCAGCGGTTATGCCGCACTTTTTACCACAGTGTTAAACGGCAAAAAAGTGCTGCGAATCTGTGCGCTCCATCCGGAAACTACCCGGGATGATATGCGCACAACCGTTCATATGCTGGATACCTTTGCCGGCAAGCTGCATACAGAAATGAAACAATTACAAAAATAAATTTCCTAAATACTTTTTTTTCTTTTCCAAACCGGAAGAAAGCCCACGGCTGCTCCGCACACTGCCGGCAGCATCCAGCCCAGGTGCAGATGATAAAAAGGAAGGCTTCGTCCCCATACAGTCAGTATGCCAAGGCTTATGCCTGCACTGTCCATAGCATTGATAAAAGCAAGAACAAAAGCTGCGGCCATACTGAGTATATAGACCATTTTCTTATCCCCAATCCACTTTCTTCCAAACGAAAGTACAATCAGCACAATTAATACCGGATAAATCATCATCAGTACCGGCTGAGAAACTGCTATCAGATATGACAAACCTACATTGCTGACTGCAAAGCTGAACAGACACACCACTGCCGTTATTTTGCGATAGGACACTGATGGCAGCAATTCATGAAAATAATCTGCAAAGGAAGTGGTCAGTCCAATAGAAGTTGTCATGCAGGCCAGAAAAACGGAAACACCCAGCACGATTCCTCCCACAGGGCCCAGCAAATCACTAGCCACAGCATGCAGAAGCGCTCCTCCGTTTTCAAAGGTTGTATGCGTAATGGCACCGATATACGTCAACATGTAGTAAATACCGCTGAGAATCAGCACCGCTCCGATTCCGGAAATAATCGTATATTTCACTACATTTTTCCGTTTTTTCACCTGAAAACCGGTGACGGCATTGATAATAATAATGGCAAATACAGGACCTGCAGGACCGTCCAGGGCATTGTACCCTTCAATCATACCTTTGAAGAACGCAATATCCTGGTATTCCCCTGCAGCTTTCTGAACAGCACCATATTGTACCGTATTCCCGGATTTGTCTGAAAACAGGCATACCAGATAAAGCAGGGCAATGCTTATAATCAGTACTGGCGTCATATATTTTCCGATAATATCCACAACCTTGCTTGGATTTCCACTAAGATAATAGGTCAGCAAAAAGAACACGGCTGTCACCGCCAGAGAGACCAGCCACGCATACTGCTGCGGCACATACGGGCGAACCGCCAGCTCATACGATACGCTTCCTGTTCGCGGCAGCGCAAAAAGCGGCCCTATCAGCAAATACACCATTACGGATAAAAGCAAAGAAAACCTCCGGCTCACAAGATCCCCAAGGTCCATAATTTTGTTCCCTACCAACACCACCGCAATCATTCCCAGCAAGGCAATACCTGCATCTGTCAGTATAAAACCGGCAAGTGCCTGCAAATAATTTTCTCCCGCAAGCTGTCCCATAGCCGGCGGAAAAATCATGTTGCCTGCTCCAAAGAATACGGCAAATAATGTCAGCGTCAGAGACAGTATCTGTCTCATTGTTAGTTTTTCCATAGATTACTCTCCTGTACTTTTCTCATAGTGATATCTTATTTCTCTTTCATCCCTCTGCTATCTTACCATTATACACGACTGTATACAATAAAAAATTAAAAAACAGGGAAGCAATCTGTCATCACTCCCCCATTTTCTCAAAGTTCTCTTCTCATATCATACCACACAGCCCCACCGTGCTCCGATTCTGCTATGCCAAAATTCTGGAATTCGTGGCTTTCATAGAATCCTGTCAAATGCGCTTTGCAAGTCAAAATCACACCTTTTTTTCCTCTTTTTCTGCTTTCTGCCACCAGATACTCCAGCAGTCTCCCTGCAATCCCCTGACATCTGTACTCCGGTAATACATTTAAACCAAACACCGTCTGATAAGCTCCCCAGGGCTTATGCAGACTTACATCGTGGTACATTTCATCCGGCAGCTTTGGCTGGTCCGTGGTTCCTCCGTTGACGAATCCAACAATTTTCCCATCTGATTCTGCCACAAAAAAATTCTCTAAAAAAGCACACATCCGCTTCTGTATTTCCTCTTTAGAAGCTGCCTCTGCCGGCGGAAAACACAAAGCTTCTATTTCTGCCAGCAAAGAGGCTTCCTCCGCTCTCGCCTCTCTTATGAAAAACTCCATCTCTTTCCTTTTCCTTGCTTTTATTCCATACAAATTCCCAATTTTCTCAGATTTTCTTCTATCATATCCAGAACTTCTTCACTGTCTGCACTGATAGTATGACAGTGATGCCCGGAAGTGATATTCGTAAGCGGTTTGGATTTTCCCGTCCGAATGTCTTCCAAAAACTGTTTCACCTGCCGTCTGGAACTGATGTTTAGCACAGCCCGTAGTTCTCCGTAAACTTCATGCTGCACAAAAACATCTTCCACTGTTCCCCCGCAATCCACGATTGCATGCAGCTCTTCTTCTATCCGCTCATCTGTATGATACACCTGTATGATCCTCATACATTTCTGGGGACTGCTGCAAATATAGCCTCTGTTCGTAGAAAGAATTTCACAATCCGCCGCTCTTAACAGAGCAATATCCTGCACAATGACCTGTCGGCTCACTTGAAAAATTTCTGCCAGTTTTGTTCCTGACACCGGTTTGTTACTCTCTGAAATATATTTTAAAATTTCTTTTCTGCGTGTTTCTCCATCCATATTTCCTATCCTTTCTTCCCCAGACCGACTCGGTTTCCCGTCTCTTTTACACCTCATGAAGGTTTTTCAGGGAAAGATCCAGAATCGGAGAGGAGTGGGTTAAAGCCCCACTGGAAATATAGTCTACACCAATAGAAATCAGCCTGTCAATATTCTCTTTCGTCACATTTCCGGAACACTCTGTTTCTGCACGTCCATCAATGAATTCTATAGCGGCTTTCATAGTTTCCGGCGTCATATTGTCCAGCATAATAATATCTGCACCTGCATCTACTGCTTCTTTTACCATGTCCAATGTCTCGGTTTCCACTTCAATTTTCCGTACAAAAGGCGCATATTCATTCGCCATTTCAATGGCCTGACGCACTCCGCCAGCCGCTGCAATATGATTATCTTTCAGTAAAATTCCATCGGAAAGGTTATATCTGTGATTGTATCCTCCTCCCACTTTTACCGCATATTTTTCAAAAATTCTCATATTCGGTGTAGTTTTTCTGGTATCCAGAAGTTTGGTTTTGCTTCCTTCCAAAAGGTCTGCAATCTGCCTGGTATAAGTGGCAATTCCGCTCATCCGCTGGAGATAATTCAAGGCTGTTCTTTCTGCGGAAAGCAGTACACGAATATCCCCTTTTACCACACCAAGAAGCTGTTTATTTTCCACTCTGTCTCCGTCTTTTACATAAAATTCCACCTGTGTATCACTGTCCAGAAGCTGAAAAACACGTTCAAATACTGCCAGACCTGCAATCACACCCTCCTGCTTACAGATTAGCTGCACCTCTCCCGCTTTCTTTTCTCTCATCACTGCATTCGTAGTAATATCTTCGCTTGTAATATCCTCCTGCAGAGCCTGTCTGATTAAATGGTCTGCATTCAAATTCATGGTAATTTCATTCATTTTGCCTGTCGCTCCCTTTCTATCTCACACAATACTTCCCGCTTATATGTCTCCGCCAGACTTTCTTCCTGGCTGCTGATACACCTTTCTGCCTTCTGATACAAAGCTTCAAATACAGAAGAATCCCTCTCCTGTAAAAATATTTTCTGACTTCTCTCTTCCTGTATTTTCCCGGCGGCTCTTTTGGCAAACACCAGGCTTTCCAGCAGAGAATTACTTGCCAGACGATTGGCTCCGTGTACGCCATTGCAGCTGGTTTCCCCTACGGCAAACAGCCTGTCCATAGTGGTCTTGCTATCAGAATTCACACGAATACCGCCCATAAAATAATGCTGGGCAGGCACTACGGGAATCCAGTCTTTTGTTACATCATATCCTTCCTCCAGACACCTCTCATAGATATGAGGGAAGTGATTCAAAATCACTTTTTCGCCCAGAACCGTCATATCCAGCCACACATAAGGCTTCCCATCTTCTTCCATTTGTCTGCGGATAGCTGCAGTCATTAAGTCTCTTGGCAATACCTCATTGGCAAACCGTTCTCCTTTGGCATTGTACAGTTTTGCCCCTTCTCCCCGCACAGATTCAGAAATAAGAAACCGTCTGCCCGGGCGGGTGGAATACAAAGTAGTGGGATGTATCTGTATATAATCAATATGTTCTAATTCTACTCCATGGCGCATGGCTATGGCAAGTGCATCTCCGGTAAGATGAGGATAATTGGTGGAATGCTGATACAGACCTCCAATGCCTCCGCTGGCCAGAATGGTTTGTCCTGCTTCGATTCCCAGATGTTTCCCTTCCTCTGTTCTTGCAATAATTCCCAGACAGCAATTGTCTTTTTCAATGAAATCCAGCATGGTTACATGGTCCAGAATCCGTATATTGGAACGCTTCTGTACAGCCTGCAAAAGTTTGCTCGTTATCTCTTTTCCGGTAACATCTTCGTGAAAGAGAATCCTGGCTTTTGAATGACATCCCTCTCTGGTATAATCCAGTTTTCCGTCTTTGGTTGCAAACTCCACCCCATATTCCAACAGTTCTTCAATCACCTCTCTGGAAGAGCGAATCATAATGTCTACAGACTCTCTCCGGTTCTCATAATGGCCTGCTTTTAAGGTGTCTTCCATAAAGCTGTCATAGTCATTTTCATCTCTCAACACGCAGATTCCCCCCTGAGCCAGATAAGAATCGCTGTGTTTAATTTCATCCTTTGTAATCATCAGCACCTGCATATCCAAAGGAAGATGAAGCGCTGCAAAAAGACCACTTGCGCCTGTTCCCACAATCAATGCGTCTGTCTGAATCTTTTCCATTTGTGCTCCCCCTTACTTTGCCAGTTCCAACATGGTATCCAACGCTTTTAAAGCCTTTTGACTCACCACTTCCGGTAACTGTATCTCATACGTTCCGTTTTTCAGACTGTCTCTGACCTTTTCTAAGGTAACCTTCTTCATATCAGAACAACACTGTCCTTCCATAACACAATGGAAAATTTTATCGGGACATTTTTTCTTTAATTCATATAAAACGCCCTCTTCTGTACCGATTATAAATTCCTTCTGAAAAGACTGTTCTGCATGACTGATAATCTCCGAAGTACTGCCGATAAAATCCGCCTGCTGCAGCACCTTCTGCACACATTCCGGATGTACAAGAACCTCAGCCTGGGGATATTTTTTCTTTGCCTGTTCCAAAAGCTGCGGTGTGATTTCCCTGTGTACCGGACAGTATCCGTCGTTTGGAATAATGTTTTTTTCCGGCACCTGCTCTGCCACATAAGCAGCCAGATTTCCATCCGGAATAAAGAAAATATTGCGGTTTGGAAGAGCCTTTACAATCTTTACAGCATTAGAAGAGGTCACACAGACATCCGAAACCGTCTTTAGTTCTGCTGTGGAATTGATATAGCATACCACAGCCAAATCCTGGTAAATTGTTCTCATTTTCTGCACTTTTTCCACGGACGCCATATGAGCCATGGGGCAGTCTGCATCCCCATCCGGCATCAACACGGTTTTTGACGGATTCAAAATTTTCGCACTTTCTCCCATAAAGGAAACTCCTGCAAACACAATGATTTCTGCTTCTGTTTCCTTTGCTTTTTTACTTAAATAGTAAGAATCTCCTATGTAATCTGCAATCTCCTGTACTTCATCCGGTACATAATAATGTGCCAATATCACAGCATTTTTTTCTTTTTTTAATTGTTCTATTTCTTCTTTTATGGACTTCATCTTCTTTTATCCTCCTGCCAAAGCATTTGACAGTTATTATACAACAGCTTTTTACATATGACAAGACAGTTGTTTGTTTTTCTGTAAACACATAGACAGAAGATTCTATTCTGCCGGTTATAAGAAAAGAGGGGGCTGCATGGCATCATAACAGTCCCCTCTTTTCTTATTTTCCTGCCCAGAATTCCACCGCTTTTATCAGAAATTCTGCACATCCTTTTTGCTCTCTGTCGTAGTATTCCTGAAATCTGGAATCCGCCGTATATATGGCTGCAAGTCCTTTATGCGCTTGGGCCGAATACTCTTTCCAGGTATATCCCAGCCAGTTTTTATGCAGCATAACAATGCGTTTTCCCTCTTCACTTTCCGGGGAAACACCTGCTTTTACAGCTGCCTTTAATTGACGGAAAACTTCCTCTTCCAATTCCTGAAATCTTTCATAATCTGCTTTGGAAAGTCCCAGAATCTTCTGCTGTGACGCGTCTACTTCTTCATCTCCATACTTGTTCCGGGCCTCTTCGCCGTATGTTTTTTCCTGTTCTTTCACAAGTTTCTCTTTAAATACCTGGAATTTCATATCATCACTCATATATCCTTCTCCTTTCAAATCCGCAATGGTAAGTTCTACAGTTTGAATCAGAGAAGAAATATGCGCCTGCTGCCTCTGCAAAGCCTTTAAATGCTCATACAGAGCTCTCTCAATGTCAAAATTGGGCTGTGCCAGAATTTTACTGATAACCTCCAGCCCCAAATCCCGTTCCCGGTAAAAGAGAATCTGCTGCAAAAGCGCAACCTCTTTTTCTCCGTAATAGCGGTATCCTGCTTCATTCACCCTTGCCGGCTTTAACAGATGAATTTCATCATAGTACCGCAGAGTTCGGGTGGAAACTCCTGCAAGAGCTGCCAACTGACGTATGCTGTACTCCATATTTTTTCTCTCCTTTCTCCCTGTACTGTCATCTTACCCGTTGACGCTGCGTCAATGTCAAGAGAAAGTTTGAAAATATTTTTCAGGAAAATTTCAGTTCCATTTACGGACAATTTCCAGGATTTCTTCCTCGTATTCTCCGAATAAATCTTCGTGCTTGCCTATGTTTCTCACATTGGTTTCCGCGCCCCAGGCTTCATCAAAAAACTCCCACACATGGTAGGCCACACCTCTGTATTCAAAATCAACACTTCCGCATTGGTCTTCCTCTGTATAAGTATACGGAAAGCCTTTTTCCTTCAGTAAATTCTGTAGTTTTTCTAGTCGCATAGTTTTCCTCCCGGTATCTGTCAGGACTGTCTGGAACACTTTTCTGCGTCAATGGCCAGCACCAGCATCACTACATATAAAGCATCCTCTGGCTGCCCGATATCCATGACATAAGTATCTGTCCAATGAAAAATTTCTTTTCCAATCAGCGCTACGGTCATCCCATTTCTGTCCTGAATTTCATAGTTCCATTCCATGGCATTTCCTTCTATCTGCCATCCCATGAAATCAATGTTGTATTTCGGTCTGAAAAAGGTGAATTCCTTCTGCACAGACCCCATAAAGTCTTCCCCTGTATAGAGGTCAAACCTGGGCAGAAAAGTCAGCACTTTTTCTCTCACCATACCGGCATATTGGCCGCTGCTGTCATATATTTTCAGACAGTGTCCCCAGTCAAGCTGTCCCTTTACAGTAAAGACAACCTCACCCTGCTCATTATAAATATCATAGCTGTCCAACCATGAAAACATCTTTTGTTTAAACAGTAATTTCATGCATTACTCCTTCTTTGTCCGGGATTATCAGTGGCATTTGCTCCAGCCGCAGCTTTTGCAGATATTACATCCCTCTTCAAAAACAAGCGGCTCTCCACATTCCGGACAGTAAATTTTATCGGTCTCTTCCCGCTTGGTAACTGCCTTTGGTTTCGGGGCTTTTTTTACTTTTCCCGAATCTTTTTTCTCTCCCTTCTGGCTTAATTCTTCCTGCATTTCCCTATACATATCCATAAGGGCATTCCCCACAGCCATAGGGCAGCAGGCCCCCTTGCTGGTATCCTTCCTGGTCACTCTGCGGGCCGTATAAGACGGACAAGAACCGCTGGAATTCAACTGGTCCACAATCGTTTCAATGTCAATACCGCCTCTTGCACTGATAGAAATCATACGGGAAAGTCCTACCATAAAGTTATTGCAGCCTCCGGTAGAACCCTTGCTCAAATACGTTTCCAAAAGCGCTCCTGTATGCGGGTCAAACAGGGCAATGCAATGCAGACTGCCGCAGCCCGTTATCAGTTTTCGCTTCTTTCCTACCACATCATCCGTTACCAGAATAATCTCTCCACGCTTTAAGCCTTCTCCGGCTGTGACGGTTTTCGTTTCTTTTGTATTGAGAATACCAATCCGCTTGCAGCCGTCACGGAAGATAGTAATCCCTTTCAATCCCTGTTCAAAGGCATACATATAGAGGCTTTCTGTCTCCTCTACGGTAAAGCTTTCCGGTACATTGACCGTAGAACTAATAGACGCGTCAATGTGCCGCTGCCATATGGACTGCATATCAATACGCTGACGATAATCCAGAGTCATGGCTGTCACAAAATAATCCGGAAGCTGTTTGTCATCTGTAAGATTATGCTCTTTCATATAGCTTTCCACAATTTTAGTATACACTTTATAGTATACATCCGCGCCGTGAAGCGACTCTGTTTTCCGCTCATAATAATTTGCATATACCGGTTCAATCCCTCCGGAAATTCCCAGCATGGTAGACAGTGTTCCCGTAGGTGCAATCGTCAGAAGCTGTGAATTTCTAAGGCCATGTTTGCGTACCAGCTCTCTTGTTTTTTCCGTAGTATTGGCAAGAAAATAAGGCGTTTCCATAATCTCTTCCACCTTACATTGCGGAAACGCTCCCTGTTCTTTAGCCAGCTTTGCAGAAGCGGCAATGGCTGTATCGGCCATGGCAAAGCCAATCTTGTCGCACATCTTTACGGCATCCTCTTCTCCATAAGTCAGCCCCAGCTTAATCAGTGCATCTGCCAGTCCCATGATACCCAGTCCTATCTGTCTCCACTGAGCCACACTTTCTCTCTGCTCCGGCAGGGGATGAAGGGGAAGCCCCTCTTCCAGCACTTCGTTTAAAGCCTTTACAGAAGCCTGTACACAGAGTTTAAATCCATCAAAATCAAAAAATGCCTCGTCCGTAAAAGGATTCTCTACAAACTGCGCCAGGTTTACACTGCCCAAAAGACAGCTTCCTCCTGCCGGGAGAGGTTCTTCTGCACAGGGATTGACTCCCGCATAAGAAAACTCCTTTGTATTGCTCAAAAGATTCCAGCCTGTAATACGGTCCCAAAACAGCGCTCCTGGTTCTGCATAATCCCAGTTTGTTTCCGTAATTCTGCGGAAAAGTTCTCTTGCATTGACCCGTTTTTCAATGACTTCTCCCGTAGTTTCTCTGGTATAATGCAAAAGATATTCTTCATTCTTTTTCACGGCTTCCATAAAATCCTCATGAATACGAATGGAAATATTGGCCTTGGTAACCTTGTCCAAATCCGTCTTTAATTCAATAAATTCCGCCACATCCGGATGGGAACAGTCAATGGAAATCATCAACGCACCGCGTCTTCCATTCTGTCCGATGAGCGCTGTCACCAGAGAATACAACTCCATAAAGGACACGGCTCCGCTGGTTTCTTTCGCTGCATTATTAATCTTTGCCCCCCTGGGACTGAGTTTTGAAATATCCACACCACAGCCGCCGCCATAGCTGTAAGTACGTGCCAGTTTCTTAGCACATTCAAAAATACTTTCAATTTCATCTTCCGGCGGTGCAATCACATAACAGTTAGAATAGGTCACTTTTCTTCCCTGTTTATTCAGCCCCCGGTTGGATAAAATCCGTCCCCCGAACAAAAACTTTTTCTCTTTGATATACCGGCCGATTTCTTCATTGCCGCCGCTGATTCTCTGAATCCAGGCTTCAAAGTCCTCTCCTTCGCTGCAGTATTTCTTTGTCCAGATATCCATTCCAAGCTGGTTTTCCTGTCCCAGCCAGTCTTCGATTGTCATAGTTCGCCCTCCACTACTATATTTAGTTAACATATATTATGTTAGCACAATATATTGGTGGTTTCAAGCCCATATTTCTAGTTGCCACATTCGATGCTGATTTCATTAAATTTCCCCAGAATGTCATCGATTTGAACCTTCTGCTTTTTCTCACCCTTCATATCCATAACCGCTTTTCCCTGGTGCATCATCACCAGACGGTCCCCGTATTCTGCCGCATACCGCAGATTGTGGGTGACCATAATGGCTGTCAGCTTTTTCTCTTTCACAATACGGTCTGTCAACTGCATGATAATGTCTGCGGTCTTAGGGTCTAGCGCTGCTGTATGTTCGTCCAGAATCAGAAATTCCACCGGAGTCATAACGGACATCAAAAGGGACAAGGCCTGCCGCTGACCACCGGACAATGCGCCTACTTTCACCTGCATTTTATCCTCCAGTCCCAGCCCCAGCTGGGCAAGCTGTTCCCGATATTCCGGGATTTTTTTTCTGTTAGTTCCTCTTTGCAGTCCGAAGATTTTCCCTTTGTGTTCTGCCATAGACATGTTTTCCAGAATTGTCATATCCGGACAAGTTCCAAGCGCCGGGTTCTGATAAACCCTCCCAATGGAAGCCAGTCTCTTATACTCTTTTATCTTTGTAACCGGCTTGTTGTTTATCAGAATTTCTCCTCTGTCCGGCTGCATGCTGCCGCATATCAGATTCAGCATGGAAGTCTTGCCGGAACCGTTGCTGCCTACTACAGAAACAAATTCTCCCTTCTGAACCATGAACTGAAAGTCTTCAAACAAACACATTTCATTTACAGTTCCCGGATTGTAATATTTGTAAATATTCTTTAATTCAAGCATCTTCTCACCTCTTCTTTTCCGAACGTTCCAACACCAGAACAAAAATCAAAACTGCCAGAAGAAAGACTGCGGAAATCATCTTCATGGCCTTTGGCGCAAAGTATTTAATCGCAATTCCGGTGCAAGCTTTGTAAAGAACCGCGCCTGCAAAAACAAAGGTTGTAATCTTGAAAAAGTCACTTCCCTTCCCCCCAAAAAGCCTGGTTAACAGCTTATAGAGGCTGGTTCCCACAATAACACTGGCAAGTCCGATAACCATAGCCCCTGTGCCGGAAGAAATGTCGAACACCCCCTGCTGCTGACAGAATACACTGCCGCTTAAAGCCACAAGCCCATTGGAAATCCCAAGTCCCAGTATCTTCACATTCCCCTTATCCTTGGCTAAAGAAGTAACCAGAAGTTCATTATCTCCCACTGCCCTTAACAGATATCCGGACCTGGTCTGCAGATACAAATCCAGGCAGATTTTGCTCACTGCCGCTACAGCCAGAATCAAAACCAGAGAGAAATACGAGGGTACCGTACCACCGAAAATTCCTTTAAAAAAATTGTTTTTAAAAATCGTAGATTTTGAAAATAGAGGTACATTATTGGCGCCTGCCACCATGAGGTTTACGGTATAAAGAGCGGTCATCATAATGATTCCGGAAAGCAAATCCCTCACCTTACATTTCACATGAATCAAACCAGTGCAGACACCCGCCGCTGCTCCCGCCAGAAAGGCAAGAGGCAGAGTAAAACAGGGATTAATTCCCTGTTTTAAAAGAACTGCTGTCACGGCTGCTCCCAGAGGGAAACTGCCGTCCACAGTCAAATCCGGAAAATCCAGAATTTTATAAGTAATATATACACCCAAAGCCAGGATGCCGTAAATCAATCCCTGCTCTACAATACTCAATGCGAAATCCATTGTTCTTCCTCCTGCCTGTGTTACTCTTCCGTAATCTCCGTAAAGACTTCTGTTGCCTCATTTTTCATGTCTTCCGGAATCTCTATGCCGAGATTTTCGGCTGCCTTTTCATTGATGTACAGACTGCTGTCTGTGAGAAGTTCATATTCCATTTCTTCTGCTTTTGCTTCCCCTTTCAATATTTTCGCTGCCATTTTTCCGGTTTCTTTTCCCAGATTGACATAGTCCAGACCCTCTGCCGCCAGACACCCCAGCTTTACCTGTTCAATTTCGCTTCCGAATACCGGAATTTTAGCTTCCTCTGCCTGACTTAAAATTGTGGGAAGTGCGCTTACTACGGTATTATCTGTAAGATTGGTCAGACAATCTACTTTTTCTAAAAGGCCCGCTGCTGCTAAAGATACCTCCGAAGTATTGGTCACTCCTGCTGTTTCAATAGTGAATCCGTAATCTTCTGCGTATTTTTCATACTGCTTAATACTGTATGCGGAATTGGCTTCGCTGGTGGTATACAGGATTCCAATGGTTTTTGCTTTTGGCAGCAATTTGCGAATCATCTGCAGCTGTGCTTCTACGGGAAGCTGGTCACTGGTTCCCGTCACCGCACCTACCGGCATTTTATCTTCTGTTGCAAGTTCCGCTTCTTCCGGATTTGTTACTGCTGTATACACCACCGGAATTTCTGTATTTACCGCAGAATTGTAAGCCGCCTGTGCACTTGGAGTAGCAATGGCACAAATCAAATCCATATCTTCGGATACAAAGTTGTCTGCTATCTGTGCTGCTGTTGCTGTATCTGCATCTGCATTGCTCACCTTAATTTCCAGATTTTTTCCTTCCTCCAGTCCCTCTTCTTTCAGTCCTTCTATAAAGCCTTCCCGGCAGTTATCCAGAGAACCATGCTCTGCAAACTGTGAAATTCCAATAGCATACTTACCGTTGTCTGCGGATACGTCCTTTGCTGTGCCGCAACCTGTCAAAACACCTGCTGCCATCCCCATAACCAATACCATTGCCAATACTTTTTTCTTCATTTTTCCTGTCTCCTTTTCATTTTTCTCAAAAGCCATCCATCATTTTCTGTGAGACAAAAAAACCGCCTCAAGTTCATAAAAAACTTGAGACGGTAATAACATACATTATTATCGCGGTACCACTCAATTTGACGAAATGTCCACTTTCTCACATACTGACATATGCTCCTGATTGATAACGGGTTCGGTTCCCGACGACGCCTACTTTTTTCATTTCGGGCCGCCCTCGAAAGGCCATTCAGCTTCAAAGTCCATACGGCAATCCCACCATCTGCCGCTCTCTGTGATTTCCTTTCAAACCTACTCTTCTTTCTCATCGGTTTCGCTTTTGTTGGTCTTATTCTATGTCGCTTTTTCTATTTTGTCAACCTGTTTTTGGCAATTTTTTTCTGCACGCTTCCTTTGTGATACCTGCCATAACTCTTATTTATAGCTAAGTCCAAAGTTCAGCTCATAATAATTTCCGGCAGCATCTCTGTATGCATAAGCTTTACCGTTTTCGTCTTTCATGGACTCCGGCATATATTTATCCTTGTCATATCCCGGCACATCATTAGGTGAAATGCATACGCCTTCTGCATTTACGGCAATGACACTGTCATCTTTCGGAAGGGTCATGGGCATCTTTCCTACTGGCGCAAATCTGCCGAAAATCACATCCAGAACAGCACTTGGATAGGTATCAAAGCCAGCCAGAAGTGCATCTGCATACGGCTCTGCATTGCCTACCATCCAGGCCAGCGTAAAGTTAATATTGGTTACCACTTTTCCCTTATTTTTGTGTACTGCTTCCGCAATTTCCGCCAGTTCTCTCGCGCCGGAAAGCGTGGTTTCCAAGTGTGTGGTTTTGGCAGGTCTGCCCTCTTCATCTACATCACAGACTTCCTTTCCGTCACAGATATCCAATTCCAGATATCCCGGTGTTGCGTTGAAGTATTCACCTGAACTTGGAGATACAAACAAAAGAGCCAAATCTGCTTCTTCGGGATTTTCAGTCAGCGTAAGAGAGGTCTCTGCCTGCAGCTGTTTTTTCAGTTCCTCTGTTGCTTTTTGTGCATTTTCTTCTGTCTTGTTAAAACATCTTGCATAAACCTTTTTACCGGATACTTTCTCTTCAGTCAAAGGAAGTATACCGTCGTTTTTCAACAGTACCACGGACTGACGGTGTACCTGCTGTGCGTGTGTCCAGTCTTCTGGGTTGCCTACGATTTTCACTGCTTCTTCCGGATTTCTGTATGGATTTTCAAACAATCCCAGTTGAAATTTTTCAATTAAAGTACGTTCTACTGCCCTTGTAAGCGCTTCCTCGGAGAGGGTAATCTGTTCTGCCGTATAGCCTTCCGGAACTTTATGTCCCTGTACGGTATAGTAGCCTTCTTTCCATCTTCTGTAAGCCTCTTTGGCATCTTCCAGGTCATAAGAACCGCTGATAATATCCACACCGGCATTAACGGCCAGAGCTGCTCTCTCACAGATTTCCAGTTCTTCCACACCCCAGGCCATCATCTGCATGATACCGGAATCGCTGTTAATATATCCCTTAAATCCCATCTGTTCACGCAGCATTTTATTGATAAAAAAGTCATTAAAAGCAAAGCCTACAGGTTTCCATTCAATGGGATTTCCTTCTAAATCATACTGCTTCTGACTCTTCTCCTTTGCCGGCTTTGCATAATAAGGCATAATGGAAGAAGTATTCTTTGCAATGGCTGTTTTAAAAGGCGGAATGTGGTAGGTTTCCAGGCTGTTTTCTGTCTGGTAAACATTCCACTGCCCCTGTTTATAATGAGGGTCAAAGCCGTTTTCTCTGGCACTTCCGCCCGGAAAATGCTTGACAGTCATGGCAACGCCGTCTGCTGTTACGCCCTCTTCACTTCCCTGTACACCGGGAATCAGACGCTCCAGAATCTCACTGATAAGCTGGGAATCTTCCCCGAAGGTTCCGTAAGTTCTCTGCCATCTGGGGTCTGTCATACAGTCTGCCATGTACATATAGCCTTTCTTCATACCAACTGCATCCCACTCTCTTCGGATACAGGACGCAAAATCGTCAATGAGTTCTGCACCTGCACCTTTTACGGCAGCTGCAATTCCCAGAGTTCCCGGCCATGCTGCAAAGACACCGGAAGCATCATTCATACCGAAAACCACCTCACCGTTTTCATTTCTGGAGTTGGAAATAACCAGGACTGGCAGGAAATGCTCGCCCTCCTCTGCCACGCTGTTCATCTCATTAATCCAGTCTGCCAGTTCGTCCGGCTTCGGATTTCCTCTTAAAATAAAGTGCCGAACTTTCCAGTCTTTGATGGTTTCTGTAGTTCCTACAGTAGAATTGACAGCAAAAATAGAGCTTCCCTTTTCCACCGGTTTTTCATCTAACAGTCCGGTTTCGTCTACAAATTCTTTATCTTCCTGCTCAATTCCCATTTTCCAGGAACTCAAAAACAGCTGACCGATTTTTTCGTCCACAGACAACTCTGCGGCCAGGGCTTTGGCTCTTTCCTTTGGGGATTTTCTCCAGTCTTTATAGGTATTTAATTTTCCGTCTCCGTTTATATCTCTGAAATACAGTCCGTCTTCGCAGATAACCTGCTGTTGTGTAACACCGATTTCAGGTCCGTTTTCATTTTTATAATAGCGGATTTTTTCGCTTGCTTTCTGCTTTTTAATTTCTGTCATAAAAATTCTCCTTGTTTTTCTTTTTACCTTATAATTGTATCATTTTCGACTTTAAAATTTCAAGGAATTCTTTTCTTAATTTTTTCTAAAAAATCTTTTACAATAGCAGGTTTAACGGCAATACACACAGAGCAGCAAACAGTACCGCCCCGGAAAACACTGCCCATCTGACAACGGGAATATCCTTTTTCTGCAGCACAATGACCATGGAAAACACCAGGAAAAGCCATATCATAAAGATACTGGTAAGGATTCTTTTTACAGTAAATCCATAAACATAAATATACATTCCCATTCTGCTCATAGCGGTCACTAAAAGCAGCAGGGTCAGCAGAGAAAAAACAATGTTCAGGATGCGAAGCCGGTGGTTTTCTCTGCGTATAGTCCTGGAGCAGCCGTTCATAAACAGGAGCAGGCACACGTTCAAAGCAGCCACACCACATAGTTCAAAGAATCCCTGTCTTGCATACTGTGCATAAGTCAAATTTTCCGGGAGAATTCCCAGACATGCAGAAAACAGATACTGTCCCTGGATTATCATAAAGAGTACATACACTAGTGAAATTATCATTGCAAAGGTGTAAATACTGGTATCCGGAATCATATGAAACCCTTCCCCGGACTCTTCTTCCCACTCTTCGCAGACACTTGCGTCAATATGTCTCCGATACACACTGCCATAAGAAACGCCGAACATCAAACCTCCAAAAATCAGAGACATTATGAGACAAAGCAGGTTGCTCATCAGCCCTCCGCCTATGGTTATCCGTGAAAAAGCAAGGCCAATAAGACTTGCAAATTCCTTATCTGCACTGGATAAGGCCGGAAGAATAATAGCCAAAACCGGAATGGCACAGACAATTCCCAGGAAGATTTTCTGCCCTTCTTTCTTCTCCTTCTTTCCTTTGTATATCTGAAAAGCAACCCGTATCTGACAGAAAAAATTTAATACAGGAAGAGAAAATAATCCATGCCAAAGGTCTAAAAGTACCCAGGAAGATGTTCTTTTTCCTACCAGAAGCCCATCCATAACAGCCAACGTTCCGTAAGCTGCAGCTACAAACCACAACAGAAACTGGGCAACTGGAATAATGCTGTAAAAACCATAGGATACACCCACACAGAGCAAAATCACAGTCCAGAATATCTTTTCTTTCGTTACCTTCAAACCTTTTAAACGACTGTAACTCCACAGCACAGCCAGATAAAACAGGGTAAATCCCGCTACCTTTAACTGAAATCCGTTTTCTGTCTGTCCCAGAAAAGGAACCTCGTCAAACTCAAATATTTTCCATAAACCATAGCCTAAAAGCAGATATAAAACCGCGAAACACCGGTCCCATTTATCACTCTCTGTTTTCTTAAAAATGGGTGCACTTTCATAAGCCAAGCTCATTTCTGCACTTGCCTTTTCTTGATTTTCCATATCCAAACCTCTTTTCTGTTTTGAAATTTCCCGCTTCAGGCGGAGTTTTTTATTCTTCTGACACGTACTCCAGAATATCCCCTGGCTGACACTCCAGCGCTTTGCAAAGGGCTTCCAAAGTAGTAAAACGAACGGCTTTTGCCTTGCCGTTTTTCAGAACGGACAGATTCGCCGGCGTAATGTCAATGGCTTTTGCCAGGTCTCCGGCACTGATTTTTCTCTGAGCCATTACCACATCTAAATTCACCACAATAGGCATTTTTCCTCATCCTCTCTATATGGTATAATCATTTTCTTCTTTTATCTTTTCTGCCTGGGCAAACACATTTTTTATCACCCGAAGAACCAGCGCCATGAAGAGGGCTGCCACACACAAAGCCCAAAACGCTATGTAATAAAAGCCGCTGATACCAAAAATCACTCCTGCCGCCAGACAGCACCAGGAAAGAATACGGAGACATCTGGTATTCTCTGCAACAAACACCTCATCACGGCTGATATTAGACAGCAGACGATTCATCTGATACAGTGCCGCTGCCACAGGAACTGCCGTCGCATAATTAGTAGCCAAAAGCCAGTACAGTTTCCCCTCTAAAAATGGCGCTCGCAATTCGATAAAAATGCGGTACAGCCACGGAGCCCCTGCACACATCCCCATCAGTATGGCTGTAAAAATACCAATACTGATTCTGGTCAGCTTTAAACTTTTATCCTGATTCCAGTTCATAATCAAACCTCCTGATTTTCTCCCGGACAAAAAAACAGTTCTCTCCGGGATTCCTTTTTCACAGAATACCACAGTTAGAACTGTTTTTCAATATGTTTTTATCGTTTTTCGATAATTTTTTATTTTTTTAAGATATGGCCTCTTTCTCACTCTGCCTTCAGATTTTCATACATTTTTTCTGAAACAGGAACAGGAATCTGAAGCCGCCTGGCCTCTTTTATCAGATAGCCGCTGAAGGTCTCCAGTTCATTCTTTCGTCCTGCCTCCATATCTCTTTTCAGAGAACTGGTGGAGCCTGCGTCCAGGCTCATAAAGCGCTTGTATTCGCTTTCCACATAGCCGTCCCGGATGGAAATCTGCTTTGCCAAAGCAACTGCACAGGCTTCTTCCAACAGGGTTTTAAATTCTTTGCATTTTTCCGGAGAAGTCTGCAGGGTATCGGTCATTTCCATGTAATAGGCAGTCAGCACGTTATAAGCACAGTTAAATATGTATTTTTCCCATACGGCCGCCTGGCTGTCCAACACATATCGACAGTCCACGCCAGCCTCTTTCAGACAGTCACAGGCCCGTTTTACACCTTCTGCTTCCTGGGTTTTGGCATTGGTTTTTCCCACATAAATCTTCGCGTAATTGCCAATCTGAGTAATGGAATAATCCGGATTAAAGAATGCGGTAATGTAAATCACGGCTTCTCCTACAATTCCTTTTTCAAAGAATTTCTCTGTCCGCTCTGCAGTATCCGCCCCGTTCATAACAGGAAGAATGACGGTATGTTCGTCTATGCAGGACTGCAAATCCCGGCACACTTCCTCCAGAGAATAATTCTTTACACAAAGAAAAATAAAATCCTGTACTTCCCGTATCTCCTGTCCGCTTTCCACCACTTTTTTCGCTCTGGCCGTGATTTCTCCGTGATACTGGCTATGCAGACGAATGCCTTCTTTTTCCAGAGATTTTTTTCGCTCTCCTCTGGCTACCAGAGTTACATTTTCATAGGTTTTTGCCAGCATACCGCTTAAATATCCGCCGACGCCGCCGATTCCCACTATCGTAATTTTTACCTTCTTTTCCATACACTCTGCCTCCCGCATTAATCACATGCAGCTTTAAATTCTGTCCAGTTCTGGTTGTAAACTTCCTCTGCTTCTGTACTGACATTCTGGATAATTTCTCCCTTTGTTACAGAATCCGGCACCACTAAATCCGGATTTACCAGGTCATCTGCTGCTTTATTTGTACAGTAGTAGCCCACAAAGTCAAAGCATTTTGCAGCCACTTCCGGCTCCAGAATATAGTTCAGAAACTCATAAGCTTCCTCTGTATCCGGTGCGTTTTTAGGAATAAAGAAGTTCATAATTCCGAATCCCAGTCCCTCCTTTGGATAAACCACCTTCAAATCCGGATTTTCCTGTAACGCAGCAATAACCTGGGATGTATATAAGATAGCCACAGAGGCCTCTCCGTTTAACAGGGCATTCTGGGTATTCGTATCCTGAATCATACGGATATTGGGAGCCAGACTGACCAGCTTTTCCCCTGCTTCCTTTATCACTGTGGGGTCTTCTTCGTTCATGCTTTTCCCCATAGTCAGAAGCACCATTCCTTCCACTGCACGATAACTGGCAATGGTGGCAATCTTGTCTTCCAGTTTGGAATTCCATAAATCTTCATACCCTGTTATCTCAAAGTCCACCTGCTCCGGGTCATACACAATCAGAGGAATCCCCGCGCCATGGGGAATGGTATATTTGTTGTCCGGGTCGTAAAACTGGCCCTGATACAGGGGATTGATGTTCCCGTAATTGCTCAGCTTTGACTTATCCAGTTCCTTTGCCAGACCATTCTTGACCACCTGTTCAATGATGTAATCATCACCAATAACCACATCATAATCTTTTCCATCTGACTGCTGTACCTTCTCCAGCATCGTTTCATTGGAGTCAAAATTGGAATTGATAATACGGATTCCTTTCTCTTTCTCAAAGTCATCCAGAACCTCCTGTGGAAAGAGTCCTTCCCATGTATAGAGCACCAACTCCTTATTGTTTTCCTCCTTTTCTCCACCGCAGCCGCTCAGCAGGCTTCCTGCCATAATACTGCAAAGAAGAATTGCTAACACTCTTTTTTTCATTGTTGTATCCATTCCTTTCTCTCTATTCACTTTTTCTATGTTTCCCGGTCCATTTTCCGACAAAATTCCAGATACAAAGCACCAGGACAATGACCACCAGAATCACGGTACATAAGGCGTTGATTTCCGGTGTTACTCCTGTTTTTAACTGGGCATAAACCTTCACAGGAAGGGTATTCAGTCTTGGTCCATTGACAAAAATACTGATAACCACATCATCAAACGACATGGCAAACGCCAAAAGACTTCCGGATAACACCGCCGGAGCAATCAGCGGTACGGTAATGTCAAAAAATGTCCGCACCGATCCTGCTCCCAGGTCCCTTGCCGCCTCTTCCAGTGATTTGTCCAACCCTGCCAGACGTGCCTTTACCATCATGAAAATATAGGGAATACAGAAGGTAGTATGCGCAATCACCAGCGTTATCATACCAAAGGGCAGTTCCAGCATTGAAAAAAATACCAGAAATACCATACCCAGAATAATTTCCGGTATCATAATAGGCACTGTAGAAAGATATTCCATCATACCTTTGCTCCGATACCGGACTCTTGCCATGCCCACAGCTCCCAAGGTTCCGATAACGGCTGCACTAAGACAGCTCAATGCGCCCAGGATAATACTGTTTCCCAGCGCTTCTTTTAAATCTCTGTCCGCTGCCAGTACCTTGTACCAGTTCAGGGAAAATCCCGTAAATTCTGCCGACAGCCTGGATTCATTAAAAGAAAAGACCACCACTACCACCAAAGGCAGATACATCAGCAAAAGCATAAAACCAAGGTACAGATTGGACCATTTCCATTTCTTTTTCAAAACAATCCCTCCAAATCTTTCACATGGGTAACTTTTCTGTATACCAGTATCATCAGGGAGGTGAGTACCATAAGCACCACGGCCAGCGCTGCCGCAAAAGGCCAGTTGCTGCCCCTGGTCAGCTGATCCTGTATCACGCTTCCCACCAGCACAATTTTATTGCCTCCCAAAATGTCTGCAATGAAAAACAGCCCCATGGAAGGAATGAAGGTCAGAATAATTCCCGTCAGAAGTCCCGGAAGAGTCAGTTTGAACGTAACCGTAAAAAATGCCTGTATTCCATTTGCCCCCAAATCCCTGGCTGCCTCAAGCAGTGACCAGTCCATTTTCTCTGCACTGGAATACACGGCCAGCACCAGAAACGGCAGCAAGGCATAAATCATGCCGATAACTACGGCGGGATAGGAATACAAGATTTTCAAAGGTTCTTCCAGGATTCCCAATTTCATCAGAATTCTGTTCAAAACACCTTTTGCCTGTAAAATAATAATCCATCCATACATGCGAATCAGGGAGCTGATCCAGAAAGGCACCATAATCAGCAGCATCATACGCTTTTTCCATTTGGGAGAGAGCTTTGCCATGTAGTATCCGAAGGGGTACCCCAGAAGGATAATCAACCCTGTGCTGGTAAAAGCCAGCTGAAAGGACTGTACAAAGCTTTGAAGATAGACAGGTTCTCCGATTTTCCTGTAGTTATCCAGAGTAAAATTCCAGACTACAGAAGAACCGTCACCTCTGGTGGCAAAACTGAGGGCAATCATGTAAAGCAGCGGCCCCAGGACAAAGCAAAGGGTAAAGAAATACAGGGGCAGCACTGTAAGAAACAGTCCGAAGGATTTCTTTTTTTTCATGCTTCTGCCTCCTGTTTTCCATCTACAGGCACCGCATGCTCCGGTTTCCAGACTGCGTGTACTTTCTGCCCTGGCACAATCCGGGCATCCATACCGTAGCGGCTTGCCACCAGTTCTTCTCCGGTTTTTAACTGTAGGGCAACATGAAGCTGGCCTCCCTGAAAGGACTTATCTGTCACAACAGCTTCCAGGCCATTTTCGCCTTCTGTACACACCTGCAGATTTTCTCTTCGGACAGCCAGTTTCACCTTTTCGCCGGCTTTCATACCTTCTGCCGCCTCTGCTTCCATCCTCTGGCCCTGTATCTGCACCCGGATTTTCTCCTGTCCGATTTCCTCTACCACTCCTTCTATAATATTGGCATTTCCCACGAAATCTGCCACGTAAGCGGTTTTGGGATGGTTATAAATCTCATCCGGTGTCCCGATTTGCTCTAACATGCCTTCCCGCATGACCACAATCCGGTCTGACATATTAATGGCTTCCTCCTGGTCATGGGTGATATAAAGAAATGTAATACCCAGCTTTTTCTGCAGTCTTTTCAGTTCTGTCTGCATGGTGCGGCGCAGCTTCAAGTCCAATGCGCCTAAAGGCTCATCTAACAGCAGCAGTTTGGGACTGTTAATCAGCGCTCTTGCAATAGCCACTCTCTGCTTCTGTCCTCCGGAAAGTTCAGCAGGCATACGTTTTTCATACCCTTCCAGCTGTACTAATTCCAGCATATTCTTCACTCTGTCCCGAATTTCCGCTTTCGGTCGTTTTTTTATCCGCAGACCGTATCCGATGTTTGCTTCCACATTCATATGAGGGAACAACGCATAATTTTGAAACACGGTATTGATATCTCTCCTGTTTGGCGGCAAGTCCGTCACATCTTTTCCCTCCAAAAGCACCTGTCCCTCTTCCGGGGCTTCCAGTCCGGCAATAATTCTGAGGGTGGTGGTTTTCCCACATCCGGAGGCACCCAAAAAAGTGAGAAATTCTCCCTTTTGAATCGACAGGGTAATGCCTTTTAATACATCTGTCTCTCCAAAGTTCTTCTTTATGTTCTTTAATTCCAGTAATTCTCCACTCATCTTTTTTCCTTCTTTGATATTTATTACTTCCAAATTCATTTATGTTTCCAAGATATTCCAAGATATATAATGGCACAAATGCTTTTTGCTGTCAATGGAGCAGGCCATATTTCAGACTTTTTCTATCCAGTATTTACCTGATTTTGATTTCTGATACTTTTCTGATTTTGGAATTTTTAAGAATTTTTGAATTTTAAAAGAAATGAAAAAATTGCTTGACACTTGTGACAAAATCCAGTAGAATTAATGACTGTAAGCAGTGCTGAAATAGCTCAGTTGGTAGAGCACTTCACTCGTAATGAAGGGGTCGAGGGTTCAAGTCCCTTTTTCAGCTTAGCGGAAAAGATAGCTGAAATCCAGTATTTATGCAGGGTTTCAGCTATCTTTGTATTTACATCATTTATTTTTATTCAGCTGTTTTATGATTTGGTTCACATATGTACTTAAACCGGCAACGAGAACGCCTTGCGTAACTGCGGTAAATACTGCCAATGCAATTTTCTGGCTGCTATTGCATTGGCATGTAGCGAAAATATAAACCGCACTGATTATAATTCCCATCCCCCAAGCAATAATGGAATGTACTTATCCTTTACTGTCTGGGCTTGTTTTAACCACATGCCAATGAAATAAAGAACAATTGCTATCACCAGAAGTTCGGGTTTTACATAATCCATAATCTGATTCACACCTATGCCTCCATGACTGCGCCTGCTTTTTATTTATTTTATGCGAATGGTTTGGTTTAAAATGTCTTTTTAATTTGACTTTTCACACCCTTTGGGGCCTGCTGCATATACTAAACCAATGAAAAAATCCGAGGTTTTCCTATGTATTTACCTCCCCTGAAAACAGCACAGACCCAGCAGACCGATGAAGGCAAGCTTCGCCTCTATGTAATATCCGCTCTGAAAAATCAGCCTGTCGAGGATGCTACCGTTACCATTTCCTACTCCGGAGAGCCGGATTCCGTCATTGAAGAAGTAAAAACAGATGCAAGCGGCATGATTCCGGAAATCACGCTGCCCGCACCCCCTCTGGAATACAGTATGGCTCCCTCCGAATACCAGCCCTATGCGGAATATACCTTTCGCATTTCCAGAGAAGGATTTGAAGATTTGGACATATCCGGCGCGGAAATCCTGCCGGATGCCACGGCCATTCAAAGAGCCGTCATGAATCCTTCTACGCCTCAAAATACCTTTGAAGACATTGTCATTCCTGCGCATACACTCTACGGGGAATACCCGCCCAAAATCCCGGAAGACGAAATCAAACCTATGGATACCTCCGGCGAAATCGTCTTAAACCGGGTAGTCATTCCTGAATATGTGGTAGTTCATGATGGAGTCCCTACCAATCCCTCCGCCAAAGATTATTATGTGCGCTACCGGGATTATATCAAGAATGTGGCCAGCAGTGAAATCTACGCCACTTGGCCGGCGGATACTATCCGAGCCA
The DNA here is from genome assembly GCF_037890365.1 of Blautia sp. HCN-20427. Taxonomy (NCBI): domain Bacteria; kingdom Bacillati; phylum Bacillota; class Clostridia; order Lachnospirales; family Lachnospiraceae; genus Blautia; species Blautia sp. HCN-20427. The sequence continues at coordinate 148,708 of NZ_JBBKBX010000006.1, forward strand.
ATGTTCTGGCTATTATGTCTTTTACACTAAATCGCGTGTATACAGAGTGGTACCGGAACAAAGGCTACGATTTCACCATCACTTCTTCCACTGCCTTTGACCACAAATGGATGTACGGGCGCAATATTTTTGAAAGCATTTCCCAAATCGTAGACGAACTTTTCGACAACTATCTGTCTCGCCCTGGCGTACGGCAGCCCATTCTCACCCAATACTGTGACGGAGAACGGGTCCAATGTCCAAATTGGATGACACAGTGGGGGTCGAAGTATTTGGGTGACCAGGGCTACTCTGCTATTGAAATTCTTCGCAATTTTTATGGAGATAATATGTATATCAACAGCGCAGAAGAAATTTCCGGTATTCCTGCTTCATGGCCAGGAAATCCCCTGGACATCGGTTCCTCCGGACCTAAAGTGCGACAGATACAGGAACAGCTGAATGTCATTGCCAATTCCTATCCTGCACTTCCTAAGATAACAGCAGATGGAATCTATGGAGAAGCTACCCAGAATGCAATCCGGGAATTCCAAAAAGTATTTGGTCTCCCTGTAACCGGTGTGGTGGATTACTCTACCTGGTATGAAATTCAGGAAATTTACGTAGGCGTCACCAGAATTGCCGAATTAGTTTAAAAAACAGACCGCTCAGGCATACCACTTTTTATTGACATTCTGTGGCAGCCTCGCGGTCTTTCCTTTCTGTTTTATCTTACTTCCAGTAATTCGGAAACTGATTTCTCAATACTTTTGTGCAGACCTCTTCCCCCTCCTGAGCAAGTTTCTCTTCATCCACACCGGTTAAATGTCCGTCTGCATATACAATTTTTCCATTCACTATGGTCATCCACACCGGCCCTGTTACACCGACTCTTGCAAGAAGGTTTTTCGGATCATGTACTGCTCCTGTAAATTCCAGACTACGTGTATCAACCAAAAACATGTCTGCTCCTTTTTCCGGTTCCAGAGAACCAAGATCCATTCTTCCAAGTGTTTTTGCACCATTGATGGTTGCTACTTTTAACATGTCATAAGCAGAAACACTTCCTCCTCTTTCTTTTGTATGATATGCCTGCATCAGATACGCCATACGCAGTGCATCCAACTCATTTGAACTGTCATTCGTAGCAGAACCATCACACCCAAGACTAACAAGAACTCCCATTTCCTGAAGTTTTTTGATATCCAGAATAGGGAAACCACCAAGAACTGCAGGTGCCGGACAATGGGAGATTCCTGTTCCTGTTTTCGCAATTTTTTCGTATTCTGCCTGCGTTAATTCCCATGCATGTGCATAAAAAACATCATCTCCAATAAATCCAATTTTCTCACACCAATCCAATGTACGCATCCCATAACGTTCCCGGATTCCTTCACTTTCTCCTTCTCCAAGATGTGTATGCAAACGGACACCTTTATCTCTTGCCAGTTTTACAGATTCTACAAACGTATCTCTATAACAGTTGATCGGCTGACATGGAGACACTACGATCTGACTCATAGAATATGGAGATGCATCATGATATTGATCGATCAATCGCTCACAATCCCGAATAAACTCATCTGTCGTTTCCACCATAGCTGCCGGAATAGAACTTCCCTCTTCTCTCGGCAGTGTGTTTCCTCCACGCCCTGCATGATAACGGATTCCCAACTGGGCTGCTGCTTCCATCTGACGATCAACCGGTCTTTTTCCGGTTGTTGTTGTATAACAATACTGATGATCAAATGCTGTAGTACATCCGTGTTTTAACAGGTCAGCCATGGCAGTCAAAGAAGAATAATAAATAATCTGATCATCAATGTTCTGGAAAATGCGATAAATTTTATCAATCCAATCCATAACTGTCAGATGTGGATAATCAATGGTAATCAGATTTCTTACAAAGGTCTGAAAAAAATGATGATGCGTATTTACCATTCCGGGATATACAAATTTCCCTGTTCCATCAATCACCTCTGCATCCTCTGCCGGAAGATTCTTTCCGATTGCAGAGATTTTTGCTCCATCAATCAATAAATCCGAATCATAAAACACGTCATCTTTTGCATTACATGTTACAATTGCTTTTGCATTTTTTATTAAAATTTTACTCATGTCTTTACCTCCAAACTTTAAAATATCTTATCTGGAACCACGGATATACGGTTTGCCTAATTTCTCAGGCTGGTTACTTTTTCCAATAGAAAGTAACAATGTCAGCAACGTTATCACGTACGGAAGCATTGCAAGTGCCTGAGTAGGAAGCGGAACTCCCATGGCCTGTAAGCGAATCTGAAGTGCATTGGCACCGCCAAACACGAAAGCTGCACCCATAGCCCCAAGCGGTGTATATCTTCCAAGAATTACCGCAGCAAGTGCAATATATCCTCGTCCGGAAATCATATTCTCTGAAAACTTACCAAGCTGTACCAGTACCAAAACTGCACCTCCGATACCGCCCAATACACCGTTTACCACAATCGCAGCCCACTGATGTCCATATACAGAGATACCTGCTGCATCCGCAGACTGAGGATTTTCACCAATAGAGGAAAACGCAAGCCCGGATGAGGTTTTCCTATAAAATACAGATGCAAGAATCACAAGAACAAACACAAGATAGGTCATAATATCCTGATTGAAAAATGCATCTCCAATGAGAGGAATTCTACTGAGTACAGGGATTCTAATACGTTTCAGTGTTTCGATCTGCTGATAAGATTCTCCCGCAGACATCAACTTATATCCAAAACTGGTAACACCCAACATAAAAATATTAAGGGCAATGCCGCTGACGGACTGATCCTGAAACAGCTTAATACATAAAAATCCATGAATCACGCTGACAAGACATCCCCCCAGCATACCGCAGAGAAATCCCACCAACAGACTATTACTGTAAAACGCCCCTGCAAAAGAACCGAATGCACCGCCCAACATAACGCCTTCCAGCCCTATGTTCAAAATTCCTGTTTTTTCCAGAAACACTTCTCCAAGGGCAGCATAGATAAGCGGAACTGCCATTCGTACGGCTGCTGCCAAAAATGCAGTAAAAAACGTAAGTGTAAAAATTTGTTCCAGCATCCTTATACCTCCTTGTTTTTTCTCTTTAATAGTGATAGATGGAACGCCTTTCTTCCCAGGATAAGGAGTACCACAAATCCGATCAAAATGCTGACAAGTGCAGACGGAACGCCAAGTTGTCTCTGCATAGAATTTGCTCCGACCTGCATTGCTGCAAATGCTAACGCAGCAGCAAGCACACCCCATGGACGATTTCCAGCAATCAAAGCAATCAAAACTGCTGTATAACCACACTCGGAAGAGATTCCTTCTATCAGTTTTTTCTGCACGGCAATAACTTCAATCACACCTGCAATTCCGGCAAGTCCACCGCTTAAAAAGGCAGACAGTACAATGTTTTTCATCACCGAAATTCCATTGCAGGCAGCACCATGCCTATTCATACCCACCACTTTCATTTCATAACCGAACTTTGTTTTTTCCATAAGAATCCAGATGAATACTACTGCTGCAACAGCAATAAAAATTCCTCCATGCAGGGTAGTCGGAGGCATCAAATAGGAAAACGTAGCTTCTCTGTCAATTCTCGCAGATTGAGGAACCGATCCCGCCGGATCCATTAAGAATGTACGAACCGCAATCCCCAGAAGATTGATGGCAATATAATTTAACATGATTGTTACAATAATTTCTGAGATACCAAATTTTGACTTCATGATTGCTGCAATCAGTGCCCAAATTCCTCCACAGAGAAATCCAGCTACAATAGAAAGCACGATGCGAAGACTCCCGGGAACCTGTGTAAAAGTCAAGGAAACCATAGCCGCAGCAATAGCACCAATATAAAACTGTCCTTCCGCACCAATATTGAAAAAACCGGTACGAAATGCCACTGCACATCCGAGACCCGTCAGAATCAATGGGGTCGCTTTTACAAAAATCTCACAAAAACCATTGAGATTACCAAACACACCGCCCAAAAACATAGTATAAGCTTCCAGAGGATTCGCACCACAGAGTAAAATCAAAATGGTTCCCATTAGGATGGCTAACAGCACGATCCAGACAATATCCAGATATTTTTTTCTACTTCCCATTATTTCATTTCCTCCTTCGTAATACCGCCCATCAGAAGTCCTAACTGTTCCATTTCAATTTCTTCTTTTTTCTGAACACCTACGATTTTTCCACCAAACATAACTGCCACTCTGTCAGAAAGCTGCATGATTTCTTCTAGATCTGCTGAAATCAGGATTACACTTTTCCCTTCATTTCTTTGATCCATCCAGACCTGACGAACAAACTGTGTTGCACCAATATCTAATCCTCTCGTAGGCTGATTTGCGATAATTAATTTGGAATGCTCCGTAATTTCCCTGGCAAGTATTACTTTCTGCTGATTTCCACCCGACATGAATTTTACAGGAGTCTCTCCCTCCTGATTCCCTGATGTTTTAATGTGATACTTCTCAATTGCTTTTTCTGCATTTTCTTTAATAGCTTTTTTCTGAAAAATACCATTCTTTAAAAACGGCTTTTTATCATACTGCCGCAAAATCAGATTTTCTTCTACATTCATATCCAACACCAGTCCATCTCTATGTCGGTCGTCTGAAATATAAGAAATTCCTTTTTCAAATCGCTCCTTAATCTTCCAGGAAGCAATCTCTTCTCCCATGTAGCAGATTTCCCCTTTAGAAATCTTTCGGATACCGGCAATCACTTCTGCCAGCTCCTTTTGTCCATTTCCGTCTACTCCGGCAATCCCCAAGATTTCCCCTTTGTAAACTTCCAGATTGATCTGATCCAGAACCGGTTTTTTATGTCCTTTTTTTACAGTAATATCTTTTAGCTGTAATGCTATTTCTTTCTTCTCTGTTTCTTTTACTTCAAAGTTATAATCCAACTGTCTTCCAATCATATAATTGGACAATTCTGTGGGATTGGTGTCTTTTGTTACAAGATCTTTTATTTTCTTTCCGTCCCTTAAAATGGTTACACGATCACTGATACTCATAATCTCACTCATACGATGGGTAATAATGATCACGGCATATCCTTCTGCCTTCAATTTTCTAAGCACGGAAAAAAATTTCTCTGTTTCTTTTGGCGTAAGAACACCCGTTGGTTCATCCAAAATTAATAATTCTACATTTCTGTATAATGCTTTTAAAATCTCTACTCTCTGCTGCTGCCCAACAGAAAGATCACTAATCCTTGCATCCGGATCCACTTGCAGACCATATCGTTCTGCCAGATCTTCCAGGCTTTTTTTTGCACTTTTACGATCCAGAAAAAACCCTTGCTTTTCCAATCCCAAAATCACATTGTCAAGAACTGTCATCTTATTCACAAGAGAAAAATGCTGGTGTACCATTCCGATTCCTTCTGCAATCGCATCTTTAGGAGAATGGAAATGCACTTGTTTGCCTTTCCAAAAAATTTCTCCTTCATCTGCAGAATAAATCCCGAACAAAATATTCATCAATGTCGTTTTCCCAGCACCATTCTCTCCAAGCAATGCATGAATTTCGCCTTTTACCACAGACAGATCGATTTTTTCATTGGCATAGGCGCCGGAAAATTTCTTTCCGATATGCTTCATCTCTAATATATTCATCATATTGAAGGCTCCTTTAAAACAGGCAGGTCCAATAAAATCCAGCTCCTATTGTCCTGCCTGCATGATTTCTATATAATTCTATTCCTGATTACTTTCCTGCTCTGTCTTTTGTGTCACATGGAACCTTGAAGCTTCCATCTTTAATTTCGGCTTCTTTTGCATCTACCATTTCTTTTACCTCTGCCGGAATCTTGTCTTCCATAGCTTTGTTATAAACTAATTCTACAATGCCTTCCGCCATTCCAAGTTCCTTAACTTCTCCCTTGAAGTTCCCCTCTTTAATATCTGTAACAGCTGTTTTGATTAGCTCCGGAACATGATATACTGCAGAAGAAAGAACTGCATTTTCAGCAAGAGCACTCTGGTCATAAGAATCACCTGTAGCAAATAATCCGGCATCCTGTGCTGCATTCAATGCTCCTGTACCTGATTCATTTGCACAATGTCCGATGACATCTGCACCACCGTCAATCATGGCCTGTGCTGCTTCTTTTGCCAATGCGGTATCTGTAAAAGAACCGGTCCAAGCTGTCTGGTATTTTATGTCTGGATTTACTTCTTTTGCACCATCTTCATATCCGTTCATGATTTTTACAAGAGACGCTCCCTGTACTGGTCCAATAAATCCAATATTTCCTGTCTGTGACATTCCTGCTGCCAGCATACCCTGAAGGTATCCCGTTTCTTCACATTTCATAACATAGGATGCAACATTTTCTGCAGCTGCATCTGATTCAATGCAGATAAATTTTGTATCCGGATACAATTCTCCTACTTCTAAGGCCGGATCACCAAACTGGAAACCATGTCCAATCACTACATCGTAGTCATTAGATGCATATTCTGTAAATGCAGAAGTCATATCTGCTGCCTGTACATTTTCTGTATAAGCAATTTCACATCCCAGTTCTTCTTCCACCAGTTTCAGACCTTCGTATGCTGACTGGCACCATCCCATATCATTGACTGCACCGGTAACACAAAGGGCTACCTTCAGTGTATCATCTTTTGCTTCTGTTTTTTTCTCTTCCGCTTTGTTGCCACATCCGGCCAAAGTTCCTGTTGCTAAAGCTCCACATAACATTGCAGCTAAAAGTTTCTTCATATTTTCTTCTCCTTCACTACATCGTAATCGTCATTTCTCATTCATTATAATGAACATATATTATTTTGTCAATTACATTTTGTTTTTCATGACAAATCTTTTTTTCTGTGTTATCATAGAGAACAAAAGAAGAAGCAAAGGGGAACACTATGTCAAAACTGAATCTTGCCAGAATTGGCTTTTTATTGAAAAGCAGAAGAATTGAACTAAATCTTTCTATCCGGGAGCTTTCCGTAAAATCTGGGGTTGCCGCTGGAACTATTAGTCAGATTGAAACCGGGAAAACATCTCCAAACCTTGTGAGCGTCTATTCTTTATGCGAATCCCTAAACTTCCCTATCTCAGCTCTTTTTATTCAAGATGACAGCGATCGGGTAAAACTTGTACGAAAAAATGAACGCACCTCTTTTGTAAGAAATACCAGCAATCAGGAAACCATCCTTGAATCTCTTATTACAAAAGGTGATAGCCGAATGTGGGGAGGTATCATTGATATGCCTGCTGGAACAGACTCCGGAGACTATTATTATCACGGAGGAGAAGAATTTGTTTTTGTCTTGGAAGGCAGTATCACTTTTTATCTGGAACAGGTTGGCAGCTATGTATTAGAAGTTGGTGATACCCTGTACTATCCCAATGAGATCGGACATCGATGGAAAAATCACACAAAGAGCTCTGCTAAATTTTTGATCGTATCCACCTCTGAATTCCGTCAGGAAATCGATGAGCTTGCAGACAAGACACTTAATTAGACCAGATACGGATAAACATTGCGATTTTTTACATGTTAAAAGCCCCATAAACCAGATTTTGTTGCTCTGGATTATGGAGCTTGCTTTTCTTTTACATATCTCCTCTTAAAATCACACGGATTCTTTTATAAAGCAGTAATACAATAACAGAAACAAGAACACCTTTCAAAAGATTAAAAGGACCAACGGCAAGAACAGCAAACATAAACAAACTGTCAATCGCTCCGTTAATCTTAGTTCCCATTTCTACAAAAGCCTGTACCGGCATTCCAAACGCTGCTCCATATGCTGGAAGCAATATAAAGGCATTAAGCACACATGCAAAAACTGTCATCAGCACGGTTCCCGTCGTCATACCGATTACTGCATTTTTCCTTGTTTTTTTTCTTCTGTAAAGGAAGGAAGCAGGAAGAAGGAAAGCACATCCAACTATGAAATTCGCCACCTCGCCGACCCCTGCTGTAATGGTTCCGTTTAATACAAAGTTCAGCAAAACTTTTACTGCTTCAATGGCAATTCCAGCTACAGGGCCCATAGCAAATGCACCAATCAGAACCGGAACCTCGCTGAAATCCAATTCATAGAAAGGCGGTGCCAGAAACGGAAGCGGAAACTCAAACAGCATCAAAACTGTTGAAATTGCTCCCAGCATTGCCACCTGGACAATCGTCCTTACTTTGCTTCTGCTTTTTTGTGCTGCATCCATTTTTCTTAATACCTGTTCACTCATGTTCGTTCTCTCCTTTTGATATCTTGATATAAAAGGAAATCCTTTCGTTTTGAATGTAGACCCTGCAATGTCCCTGTGATGGAAAATGCAACCTCCCATCAAACAAAAAGCCCTGAGCAAAATACTCAGGGCTAATATCCGTTTTTGATTTTCCATAGATACACATGAAAAATCATCTTGGAACAATCACGAATCTTTCTTCTCTCATCCAGACTATACTGTCGGTTTTGGAATCTCACCAAATCAACGCATCTGCGCTCGCGGACTATACCGCCGGTGGGGAATCACGCCCCGCCCCGAAGAATTTTCTTTTATTTGCTTTTATTATATGCCACAACGGCAGTTTTTTCAAGAAATTTCTTATAATCTCCTAAAATCGTTAAACATCACAAATACCATCAGCATCATCAGGAGGACAAAACCTGCAAAATGAATCATACCCTCCACATTGGGATTCAACCGTTTCTTTCTCACAGACTCAATGAGCAAGAATACAAGCCTGCCTCCGTCAAGAGCAGGTATGGGAAGAAGATTCATAACACCCAGGTTCGCTGAAAGCAGGATTGCCCAGTACAGCATCTGCATCCACACCATCATGGCACCCTCACTTTTTGCTTCCTCATAAGAATCTCCGATGACATCGATGATTCCCACCGGACCGGAAAGATCATTGACCGAAAACTGCCCTTTTATGAGCATCATTAGACTCTCTACGGTTGTAGAAACCCAGTACCGCACTTCCACTGCACTGTATTTCATAACACCCAGAAAATTTGTCTTTTCCCGGTAAATATTGTAGATAAATCCAGAATCTACATGTTTGGTCATCTGTGGGATTGCAGAGATTGTCTCCACTTTTCCGTCTCTTTCAATCCCAAGAGTAATCTCTGTTCCATCCAGCGGATGCTCCTGCAAATATGCCTGAATCTCCTGGCTGTCTGCAACTGCAGTTCCATTGATCTCCCTGATAATATCTCCTGGCATTACGCCGGCTTTTGTCATAGCACTGTTTAACATGACCTGGGTAATCTCTGGTATTCCTTCGGACAAATAAGTAAAACCAAGCATATATCTGCTTTCACTATTTGCCTGGAACTGAATATCGTGCTTCTTCCCATCTCTTTCATAGGTCAAAGAAATTTCTTCGTCTTTCAGTCCATGTAACGTCATATAAGAATCCAGGTCACGGCCTATGGAAATATGCCTTCCCTGAAATTCTTTGATGATATCTCCTTCTTTCAGTCCTGCCTGGGCTGCCGGAGATCCTTCTGTCACCTGCAGCACTCTTGCCGGATCATATCCTACCACGCTGGTAATGATCATGGCAAACACAAAGGCTAGGATAAAGTTAAAAATAGGTCCTGCTGCAACTACTGATATTCTTGCCCATACAGATGCATTATTGAAAGACCCTTCGCTGTCATCATCCTCATCTTCTCCTACCATCATACAGGAGCCTCCGATAGGAAAAAGTTTCAAAGAGTATCTGGTTCCTCCTTTTTCTGTAGAAAGAAGCCTCGGCCCCATTCCCAGGGAGAACTCTGTGACTGCGATACCGTTTCTCTTTGCCAAGAGAAAATGCC
>NZ_JBBKBX010000007.1:0-138119 GCF_037890365.1 Blautia sp. HCN-20427
CGTATCGCTTTGTCAAGAACTTTTTAAAACTTTTTTATCGACCGAAGTCGTCTTTCTGTTCTTTGTGACAGCTAAATTATATTACCATTCTTTTTTCCTCCTGTCAACAGTATTTTACATTTTTTTCACCAACATCAAACACAACCGTTTCTATATCCATATCAGAAAAACAGACATGAAAGCTGCATAAGGCACTTTATAAACATAACGATACCAAAATGCAGCTCCTACAAAGCATTACTTTCTGTATAAAAGAGGATAACTTTTTCTGTCTGCTCCTGCCAAAAGAACATAAAAGACAATTCCCAGAATACCTGCTCCTGTCACACACTGCCATGCAGTCATTACCGTTCCCGTTTTCAGCACGCCGCCTATCAGCCATTGTGAGCTATATATCGAAGCCCCTAAAAAGATATTGGAAACCGAAGAAATTCTTCCTCTGTGAGATGCAGGAATTCTCCTGGTAAGATAAGGATACGACCCCAGCGTAGTCATAATTTCTCCTATCGTAAACAGAACCATGGACACATAATACATAGGAATTATCCCCTGTATGAATCTATACATAGCAAGGCTGACACTCACCAGTATCTGCCCAATCAGCAGCTTATTCACGTCACCCAGACCTGCTGCCCACTTTGTCAAAAGGGGGGTTCCGATAATCACCACAAGTCCATTCAAGCTGGTCATGAAACCAAAGTAAACTGCCCCTTTCCCACCATACAGGCTTTCCATATTCAACGGAATCAGGAAATTAAACTGTGCATAGGAAAATTCATATACCGCCCAGCAAATCAGAAAAAACAAAATCACCTTCTGTCCGGATAATATCTGCCAGGTAGACTGTCTATCCCGCGCTTTCTCATAAACATTTTCCGCTTCCTGCACCGGTGTAATATCTTTAATAAAGAGCAGAATCAAAATGGTGGACGACAGTGTGGTCAGTCCGTCAATGGCATAAGCCAGCCCCAGATGATTCTGAAACAGAATCCCCCCTATAGAAGGCGCCAGAATCAAACCCAGGTTCAGCCCCAGGTAAATCAGACTGTAGGCCTTCTCCCTGTTTTCAGTAGTGCTCAAATCCGCCACCAGGGCGTCATAAGACGGATTTTCCATGGTTTGGAATACCCCTGCCGTAAAAAACAGGAGAATCTGTGTCATGGATACGGGAAGAAACGCCGCTGTCAGATAGCAGATGACCGTCACCAAATCGCACACCACAATAAGTTTTTTCTTATTGCAATGGTCTGCCAATTTTCCTCCTATCAGATTTACCGGAAACTGTACAATTCCCATAGAAATCGTAATTTTTGCAATTTCTCCGGCATCCATCCCCAACTTATTGCTCAAAATCAACGTCAGCATAGGCCATATCATAGCCCCCATATTGGTCGCTGCCTTCCCCCAGAAAAGCACATACAGTTCCCGCCGCAAGCCTCTATACTGTCCAAACATTTTGTCAAATATCTTTTTCATATGTCTTTTCCCCTTAAATGTATTCCATAGCCTCCTTAATATTGGCTACTCCAATAAGCTTTATCTTATATTTTCCCTGTATTCCCTCCACATTGGTTTTTGGCATAATGCAGGCCGTAAAGCCCAGCTTTTGAGCTTCCCGCACCCTGGTTTCCGCCATGCTGACGCCACGAACTTCCCCCGAAAGTCCCACCTCTCCAAAGATTAAAGTTCCCTCATCTATTACCTGATTTTTATAACTGGACACAATAGAAAGTACAATGCCCAAATCAATGGCCGGCTCTCCCAGTTTCATGCCTCCTGCCAGATTCACATAAGCATCACAATCTCCCAGACGCAAACCGGCTCTTTTTTCCAACACAGCCATCAAAAGATTCACACGGTTGTAGTCAATACCCACAGAAGTCCGCCTTGGCAGTCCGAAGTTGGTTCTGGTTACCAGCGCCTGAATTTCTATGAGGATGGGGCGGGTTCCCTCCACAGAACAGACCACCGTAGTTCCGGACGCATCAGTGGGACGCCCATTTAACATGGCCTGGGAAGGATTTTTCACCTCTTCCAACCCTTTTTCCTGCATTTCAAAAACCCCGATTTCATTGGTAGAACCAAAGCGGTTTTTCACTCCTCGCAAAATTCGGTAAGCAAGCTGGCGGTCTCCTTCAAAATACAAAACAGTGTCTACCATATGTTCCAGTACTCTCGGTCCTGCCACACTGCCATCCTTTGTCACATGCCCCACAATAAAGACGGAAATCCCCAGTCCCTTGGCAATCTGCATCAGAATTCCCGTGGATTCCCGAACCTGTGAAACACTGCCCGGTGCAGAAGACACCTCTTCGTTATACATGGTCTGAATGGAATCAATCACCACCGCTTCTGGCTTCAGCCGTTCAATGGTACTGCGGATAATTTCCAGATTTGTTTCACACAAAAGATAAAGATGTTCATTAAATTCTCCGATTCGCTTTGCCCTCAGCTTAATCTGACGCAGGGATTCTTCCCCGGATATATACAAGACCTTATGCTGCTGCAAAGTCAACTGCCTGCACACCTGTAAAAGCAGGGTGGACTTTCCGATACCGGGGTCACCGCCTACCAGTACCATAGAGCCGGGCACAATGCCGCCGCCTAAAACCCTGTCTAACTCCTCCATATTGGTTTTGATTCTGTCCTCTTCCCTGACCTGAATTTCGGAAAGCCGAACCGGTTCGTTTCTCTTTCCTGTCTGACCCTCCGTTCCGGAGATCCCTTTAGCTGCAGCACCTTTTCCTGCCCCAGAAACGCTCTCCTCCACAAAAGTATTCCACTCCCTGCAGCCCGGACACTGTCCCAGCCACTTTGAAGATTCATATCCACAGTTCTGACAAAAAAATACACTTTTTTTCCCTTTTGCCATATCTCTTTTCTCTTCCTCCTGTTCTGCCCACTCAAATACGGTCTGCTGCAAAAGAAAAAAGCAGAGCCGGGAAGTCACTCACCCGACTCTGCATATCGTCTTTTTTATTCTGTAAGACAATCACCACAAAGACCGACCGTTCAGACTCTTTCAATGCTCACAGAAACCTGCTCTGCCTGTTCCAGTTCCACACTGAAAGATAGTTTTCCTCCCAGATTTGTCTTCATCCGTCCTGCCTCTTCCCCGTCAATGGTTACTTTATACTCTGCATCTTCTTCCAATTCCACGGTAATCTGCGCATCTTTTGGACCTTCTACAGTAAAACTCATTCCTGTTTCTTCTGTATGCAGATTCAATACAGTAGTGCCTGGTACAGATTCGTAGACAAACATTCCGTTTCGTTCCAGTTTTGTAATTTCATTATATGTTTTAACTTTGTACATATCTCCGTCATACTCAAAATCGGATAATTTTGATTTTTGTGTCAACTCATAGTTGCCAAAGCTGATTTTGCCGTTTTCTTCTGTACGAATTAATTCTTTTACCACTGACATAGTTATGTCCTCCCGCTTACGTCTTTCGTTTCTTCGATTCCTTTACAGAACCGTTCTTTTTTGTATATCAATGTTACCATAAACACACAAATTTTTCTAGTCATTCTGTACATTTACCATAAATTTTATAGTTTGTTTAGACAGTCCAATGGTAACGCTGTTACCGGCCTGAACCCGCCCCTCCAGAATTTCCTCTGCCATAGCATCTTCAATTTTGTTCTGAATGGCTCTCTTTAAAGGTCTCGCCCCATATTTCGGGTCGAAGCCTTCTTTTGCAATAAGCTCTTTCACACTGTCTCTGACTTTTACCTCTATATCCATCTGCACCTTGCAGCGGGTCACAAATTCTTTCAGAAGCAGTCCCGTGATTTTCTTGATTTCCTCTTTATTCAGCATATGGAAGACAATAATATCGTCGATTCGGTTCAGAAATTCCGGACGGAACAGACGCTTTACTTCCTCCATGACACTGTCTTTCATCTTTTTATAATCTGCTGACGCGCTGTCTGCTGCCCCGAATCCCAGCTTTTTGGGCTCTACAATGGACTGGGCGCCTGCATTGGACGTCATAATAATAATGGTTTCTTTAAAATCCACCTTTCGGCCCTGGGCGTCTGTAATATGTCCGTCGTCCAGTACCTGCAGAAGAATGTTAAACACATCCGGGTGCGCTTTCTCAATCTCATCAAAGAGCAGCACGCTGTAAGGATTCCGCCGCACTTTTTCGCTTAATTGTCCGCCTTCCTCATAACCTACATATCCCGGAGGAGAACCTATCAGTTTGGACACACTGTGTTTTTCCATGTATTCGGACATGTCCACACGAATCATAGCGTCTTCTCTGCCGAAAACCGCTTCCGCCAGCGCTTTGGAAAGTTCTGTCTTTCCCACACCCGTAGGTCCCAGAAGGAGGAAAGAACCAATGGGACGTTTTGGATCTTTTAAACCTACCCGGCCTCTTTTTACCGCTTTTGCCACGGCTCTCACTGCTTCCTCCTGACCAATCACTCGCTTATGCAGAATCGTTTCCAGCCTGGCCAGACGTTTGGATTCACCCTCTGTCAGCTTCTTCACCGGAATCTTAGTCCATTCTGCCACTACCTGTGCCACCTGGTCTTCGGTAACAACCAGCCTTTTCCGCTTACACTGTTTTTCAAAACGCTCTCTTGCCTTTTCCAGCTGTTCTTCGGTTTCTTTCTGCTCCTGCTGCAGCTGTTTTGCCAGCACAAAGTCCTGCTGCTTCACCGCTTCCTCTTTTTCCTGATACAGACTTCTGAGATGTTTCTCCATCTCCACCAGACCGTCCGGGGTTTTGTATCCGTCCAACTGCACTTTTGAGCAGGCCTCATCCAGCAAATCCAGGGCTTTATCCGGCAGAAAACGGTCATTGATATAGCGGATTCCCATAGCCACGGCTGCCTTTACCGCACTTTCTTCAATGGCAACACCGTGATGTTTTTCATAATAAGGTACCAGACCTCTCAAAATTTCCTCTGCCTCTTCTTTTGCGGGTTCCTCCACCATGACAGGCTGGAAGCGTCTCTCCAATGCCGCATCCTTTTCAATATGTTTGCGGTATTCTTCAATGGTTGTGGCGCCAATAAGCTGGATTTCGCCTCTGGAAAGAGCCGGCTTCAAAATATTGGAGGCGTCCAGCGCCCCCTCCGCACCGCCTGCACCGATTAACGTGTGCAGTTCATCCAGAAACAGCAGGATTCTTCTGTCACCGGAAACCTCTGCAATCACCCGCTTAATGCGTTCTTCAAACTCTCCCCGATACTTGGACCCTGCTACCATAGCAGACAAATCCAATATCACAATCCGCTTATCTGCCATACTTTCCGGTACCAGACCTCTGACTATCTGCTGGGCAAGCCCTTCGGTAATAGCTGTCTTTCCCACACCCGGCTCTCCAATCAGACAGGGATTGTTTTTCATCCTTCTGCTGAGAATCTGAATCATGCGGTTAATTTCCTTTTCTCTTCCCACAACAGGGTCTAACAATCCTCTTGCTGCCATTTCTGTCAAATCCCGGCCATACTGTGCCAGCATAGGTGTTGAGGATTTTTTGCTGCCTTTTAAAGAGCCTCCGAAAGAGTCCTCCTTCGTCAGCACGCCTTCTCTTCCCAGCGTTTTCATCACTTCTGCATAAAGGGCCTGGATATTGACTCCCATAGTGTGCAGAAGCCGCGCAGCCACACAATCGTATTCTTTTAACATGGCAATCAAAAGATGTTCTGTCCCCACTTCCCGGCTTTCCATCTTTTCCGCCTCTTCTCTAGCCAAAGCAAGCACCTGCCTGGCTCTGGGCGTATAGCCCTGGGGCTCTTCTAAAAGCACACCGCAGGATGGCGCTACCAGGTTTTCTGTCAGTTCCTGCAGCTTTTCTTTTGTCACACCGGCCTCTCCCAAAAGAATGCCCGCTGTAGTCTGCTCTCCTGCCAGAAGCCCTGCCAGAATGTGCTCTGTCCCAATATAATTATGACTGCAGGCTCTTGCTGTCTGTTCAGCAGTTTTCAATGCCTTCAGTGCCCATTTTGAATATTGATTCCTCATGCAAATCTCCCATTCTATTTATACTTTATACTCTTCAAAAATCTCGTCAATTAAGGCATGAACCTCTTCCCGCGTAATGTTTTTACAGCAGCCTTTTGCCAGCACTACCAGAAGATTTTCTTTCATTTCCTCCAAAGCCCGGATTTTATTCTCATCAATAGAAATCACCGCCCCTTTGCGGCGGTCAATGGTAACAAAGCCTTCCTGCCTCAAAACGGAATACGCCTTATTTACCGTATGCATATTAATCCCTACGGTATCGGCAAGCTGCCGCACGGAAGGCAGTGTTTCTCCGATTTTCAGCTGGTCTGTGGCAATGCCCATAATAATCTGGTTACAAAGCTGTACATAAATAGCTTCATCACTGTTAAAATCTATTTCTATCAGCATATTCTCACCCGCTTCCTGTTGTTATATTTAATATAGCATAGATAGCACTTCCGGTCAAATCTAATTTCTTCTCTTTACTGTTTTTTCGAGGCTATGTATCCGTACTGTTCCTTTTTCCGGATGAAATAGTAAACCGACAGCAGAACAGTCATAAATTCCGCGCTTGGCACGGCCAGCCACACACCGTCTACCCCTATCAGATACGGCAGTAGCAGAATATTCAGCACAATCATGACAAAGGTGCGGATAAAAGAAATAATGGCCGATATTTTTCCGTCCGAAAAAGCTGTGAACATGGATGATGCAAAGATATTGATTCCGGCAAAAAAGTAATTAAAAGAAAAAAGAAAAAAGCCTGTACGGGCAATTTCGTAAGTCTTGCTTCCCTTCGGGGTAAAAATTTCCACAATCATTCCCCCGGACAGAAGGGCAAAAATCGTAATCAAAACAGACGATATCCCTATAAACCAAAGACAGATTTTAAAAATCCGCTGCAACAATGCTCTGTTTTTTCTCCCGTAATTGAAACTGATAACCGGCGCAACTCCCATGGAAAATCCCATATACAGGGCATTAAACAGGAACTGACCATACAGCACAATAGTAATAGCCGCCACACCGGCTTCTCCCAAAAGCCGCATCATGACAATGTTAAAGAGAAAGGTTACCACTGCAGTAGACAAATTGGTCACCATCTCAGAAGAACCGTTAAAGCAGCTTTCTTTTAACACGAAAAAATCAAAACGCGGCTTCACCAGGTACAGGGAATCCCTTACCCAAAGGAAATACAAAAGCCCTACCACAGCCGGAAGAAGCTGTCCGATTCCGGTGGCCCAAGCTGCTCCTGCAATTCCCATCTGCAAAGGTCCCATAAAAACATAGTCTAAAATCATATTCAAAAGACCGCCGCCTATGGTAAGCGCCAGACCAATAACCGGTTTTCCGGCAGTCACAAAAAAAGTCTGAAACAAAAGCTGCAGTACACAGGCCGGTCCCATAAATATAAGAATCCTCAGATATTCTTCACAATAAGGCATAAGCACATCTGTGGCTCCCAGCATTTTCACCAGAGACGTCAGGAACATATTTCCTGCTATAAGAAAAAACAGTCCTACTGCAATTCCTGTGACCACAAGAAATGCAAAATCTCCTCTGGCTTCCTCCGGCCGGTGTTCTCCCAGCTTTCGGGCAATCACTGCGCTGCCGCCTGTGGCCAGCATAACTCCCACCGCTATCATCAGACTGATAACCGGATACACAATATTCACAGCAGAAAGCGCCTGGGTATTTACCAGCCTGGATACAAAAATCCCATCCACAATGGTGTAAAGGGACATAAAAACCATCATCACCATGGTTGGAAAGGCAAATTTCAGTAAAGAAAACAGCCTGAAATCTTTTGAAATTGCATTTGACATAATTCTAAAAACCCTCTCTTTTTGCATGATTCTCTGATTATAACACAGAGATTTTTTCGGTGCAAGAAATGAAAAAGGGAATACCGCCCCTGCACTGCCTGCAGCGTCATGCGGTATCCCCATTCCTTTCTTATACTTCGTCAATCGCTTTTCCGATATCGTTTCTCTTATACTTATTGGCAAACTGAATCCATTCCGTTGCCTTATACGCATTGGCTCTTGCCTCTTTCAAATCTGCACCCTTGGCGGTAACACCCAGCACACGACCGCCGTTTGTAACGATTTTACCGTCCTTTAAAGCAGTTCCTGCATGGAACACATAGTAACCGTCTTTATCTTTGAAGTTTTCCAAACCTTCAATGGGGAATCCTTTTTCGTAGGATACCGGATAGCCGTCAGAAGCCAGTACCACGCATACGGCTGCGTTGTTTTCAAACTGCAAGTCCACTTCGTCCAGTTTTCCGTCTACACAGGCTTCAAACACTTCCACAATGTCATTTTTCAGTCTCGGAATGACAACCTGCGCCTCCGGGTCACCGAAACGGGCATTGTATTCCAGCACTTTCGGGCCTTTCTCTGTAAGCATTAAACCAAAGAAGATAATGCCCTTAAATTCTCTTCCCTCTGCTGCCATAGCGTCTACGGTAGCCTGATAAATATATTTTTCACAGAAATCATCCACTTCCTCTGTGTAGAAAGGACTTGGGGAGAAAGTACCCATACCGCCGGTATTTAAGCCCTCATCTCCGTCCTTTGCACGTTTGTGGTCCTGAGCGGAAGTCATGGTTTTGATCGTTTTTCCGTCCACAAAGGAAAGTACCGAAACCTCACGGCCTGTCATAAACTCCTCTACCACCAGTGTATTTCCAGCAGAACCGAATTTCTTGTCCAGCATAATTTCCTTTACGCCTTCTTCTGCTTCTGCTAAAGTATTGCAGATTAAAACACCTTTTCCCAGCGCCAGACCGTCTGCCTTTAACACGATGGGAAAATCTGCCTTTTCCCGAAGATAAGCCAGCGCCTCGTCCGCACTCTGGAAATTCTCATAGGCTGCAGTAGGAATGTTATATTTTTTCATTAAATCTTTTGAAAAGGCTTTTGAACCTTCCAGAATTGCCGCATTCTTTCTCGGTCCGAATACGCGCAGCCCTTCCTTTTCAAAGACGTCTACCACACCGCCTACCAATGGGTCATCCATACCTACAACAGTTAAATCAATCTCCTTTTCTTTTGCAAAAGCTGCCAGCTTGTCAAATTCCATTGCTCCGATATTGACACATTCTGCTACTTCTGCAATTCCCGCATTTCCCGGCGCACAGTAAATTTTGTCCACTTTCGGACTTTTTGCCACCTTCCATGCAATGGCGTGTTCTCTTCCGCCGCTTCCGATAATTAATACTTTCATGTGTTCCATGCCCCTTTCACGCTTTGATACTTTTTATGCTTCACGGATTTTTACAATTCCGTCTGTAATTTCTACCTTCTGGTTGGCAATCAGGTCAATCGCCTGCGGCATAATCTGCCATTCCGCCTCTTCCATCACTCTCCTCTGCAGAGTTTCCGGTGTATCATCCTGCTGTACTTCTACTGCCTTCTGCAGAATAATGGGACCGGTATCCGTTCCCTCATCTACAAAATGCACGGTAGCGCCAGTCACCTTCGCTCCTCTTTGCAGCACACCCTCATGTACCTTCAAGCCATAGTACCCTGTTCCGCAAAAAGCAGGAATCAGAGATGGGTGAATATTGATAATTCTATTTGGATAGGCTTTTACCATCATTTCCGGAATTACCACCAGACAGCCGGCCAGCACAACCAAATCCACATGATACGACTGTATAGTCTCCAGAAGTGCCCGATTGAAAAGTTCTCTGGATTCGTAGCGTTTCGGCGATACGCACTGCGCCGGAATCCCGTGTTTTTTGGCTCTCTCCAGAGCATAAGCATTTGCGTTGTTACTGATTACCACAGACACCTGTGTATTGGTAATCTTTCCGCTGTCTATGGCGTCTAAAATTGCTTGAAGATTGGTTCCGCCGCCGGATACC
Organism: Blautia sp. HCN-20427; assembly: GCF_037890365.1. Taxonomy (NCBI): domain Bacteria; kingdom Bacillati; phylum Bacillota; class Clostridia; order Lachnospirales; family Lachnospiraceae; genus Blautia; species Blautia sp. HCN-20427. The sequence continues at coordinate 9,839 of NZ_JBBKBX010000007.1, forward strand.
AAAACCGCTATTTTCATCATTTTTGTCAGCCTCTCTCTTCGACAGGAAAAGGGCTGCACTGCGGCAACCCTGACTCCCCTTATACTTATACTAATTTTACGCCCTTTTCGCCTGCTTCGATTTTACCCACAACATATGGCGTATCTCCTGCTGCTTTGATGGCTTCCATAGTCTTATCCACATCTTTGGCATCTACAGCTACAATCATTCCAAGACCCATGTTAAAGGTATTGTACATCATAGTTTCTTCGATTTCGCCCACTTTTGCCATTAAGGTAAAGACAGGAGGAATCGGATAGCTGTCTTTTTCAATTACTGCGCACACACCGTCTTTTAACATTCTCGGTACGTTTTCATAGAAACCGCCGCCTGTGATATGGCTGCAGGCTTTTACAGCAACCCCTGCTTCTTTTACGTTCTTTAAGGCTTTTACATAGATTCTGGTAGGCGCCAGAAGAGCTTCGCCCAGTGTTTTACCCAGTTCGTCATAGTAAGTATCCAGCGATTCCTTTGTCATCTCGAACACTTTACGAACCAGAGAAAAGCCATTGCTGTGTACCCCGGAAGAAGCCATACCGATAAGCACGTCTCCATCCTTTAAGTTTTCACCGTTGATTAAGTCTCTGCGTTCTACCACACCTACTGCAAAACCAGCCAGGTCATATTCTTCTTCCGGCATAAGCCCTGGATGTTCTGCGGTTTCGCCGCCGATTAAAGCCGCCTCAGACTGCAGACATCCCTCTGCCACACCTTTTACGATTTCTGCAATTTTTTCCGGATAGTTTTTGCCGCATGCAATGTAATCCAGGAAAAACAGAGGTTCACCGCCTGCACAGGCAATATCGTTGACACACATAGCCACTGCGTCGATACCGATAGTGTCATGTTTGTCCATAAGGTAAGCTAATTTTACTTTTGTACCGCAGCCATCTGTACCGGACAGCAGCACCGGGTCTTCCATTTCTTTGATTTTCTTCAGGGAAAAAGCACCGGAAAATCCGCCTAAACCGCCAAGCACTTCCTCGCGCATGGTTTTCTTTACATGTTCTTTCATTAATTCCACTGACTTGTAACCAGCTTCAATATCTACGCCAGCTTTCTTGTAATCCATTTTTATCCTCCTCGCTTCTTTTCCGTGCTTATTTATAGTTTTTATATCCTACTTCCTGCAGTTTTGCATCTTTTGCTACAACCTGGTCTTTTAACTCTTCTTTGTAGTCTTTCAATTTCTGAAGCAGTTCTGCGTCAGAAGTAGCTAAAATCTTGGCTGCCAGAATTGCCGCATTGGCTCCTCCGTTAATTGCTACCGTCGCAACCGGAATTCCGGAAGGCATCTGTACAATGGAATACAGAGAATCTCTTCCGCCCAGTGAGGTGGTATGCATCGGAATACCGATAACCGGCATTGGGAAAATTGCAGCGCACATACCCGGAAGGTGTGCGGCCATACCTGCTCCTGCGATGATAACTTTAAATCCTTTTTCTTCTGCGGATTTGGCATATTCAAAGAATACATCCGGTTCCCTGTGTGCAGAGATGATTGTCATCTCATACTCAATCCCGAATTTTTCCAGCATGTCTGCCGCTTTGCTCATAACAGGCATATCAGAGTCACTGCCCATAACAATTCCAACTTTTGCCATGATTATTCTCCTTTATCTCTATGATTTAGAATTTCTCCATACAGCACAATTTTACATATTGTGACAGGTCTTGTCAAGCAGGAAACGGCTCATTTAATGCTTCTGTTCCGGGAAGTACAAACCTGCCGTCCTCAATAATGGAAACCCAGTCCCCATGCAGGGTCTGCACTCTTATACTGCCCAGCTCATCATAAGGTATAGTAATATCTGTATGACAGCCCAAATAAGCCTTGCTTATATCCTCTTTTCGCAGAATAGACACCTCGTTATCCCTGGCAATAATCTCTTTTCCGTCCGGATTGTAGACTGCTGTATCCTCGCTCCAACTATAGCAGGTATCCCCCACTGCAAAATGCGGCCCCATCTTTTCCGCAATGAGAATGGGAAGGAGATGGCCTATCTGATATTTCTGTGCCATGACATAAGCCGTAGTGTTGGTTCCTATGGCAAATTCCCCCAAAGGCAGGGTATCATGGTGATATAACAGATTTTCCTTTATAAAATTCTGGTTTTCCTCTTCAGAGGCAAAATTGCTGCAGCTGTAACCGGAAATTCTGCCATCCGAAAATTCCACTTTCAGATTTTTGTACTCCAGTCCGTTTAAGAACACCCTGGAAACCGCCAGCGTTCCGTTTGTACCTTTCAATACCGGGGAAGTAAAGACTTCTCCCACCGGAATGTTGACGTCTGCCACACAGTTTTCAAAGTTGGTCTGTTTTGCCGGATTTTCCAGATGATGAAGTTTTACGGTCAAATCTGTGGCATTTTGGCCTTTTCCTTTAATCTGTACGGTCTCCCCTTTGTCTAAAACGTCAATGATATTCTGCTGAATTCTGCGGTAAAGCTGATTATCCAGGGTATTGATTTTCACTGTCTCCCGGAAAATTTCTTCAAACTGCTCTCCGATTTCCATAACCGGATAGGCAATGATAGTAAAACTTCTTTCTTCCCCTTTAATATAGCGATTTACAATCTGTCCTGCTTCGTTGTCATAAGTGACCTGCAGCTTCTGCTGATGACTGGTAAGGGTGCAGGCCTCCTTTCTTTTTTCGGGAGCAAACGGTGTTTCTCCAAAGGTTTCCATGCAGGCCGGACCGCCGTGTACAGCCGCCAGACCTTTTACCTGTTCATAAGCCACCTGCAGCACTCTCAGCTTTCTCTGGACAAACTCATGGTCCAGATACAAGGCCGCATCGTCTTTGTGATCATATTCAAACTGTGGGTTTGGAATAGCGCCGTAATACCCGATTCTGTGGTGCTGCTTCTTGTTTACGCTATGAACTGCACTCCGGTAAATCACCGGTTTTAAATCCATGGCCTTAAACTGCTCAATAGCTGCCTTTACCATACGCTCAAATCCCAGTTGGAAACGTATATTCACCGTCTTTTTCTTTGTGATGTCTTTTCCTGTCAGCACAAATCCGGTGCGGTAGCCCTCTGTGAAAGTCCGTGCCATAGCCTGAATTTCCTCTTCAGAAAGAGTATTTAAAAATTTTGCCATACCTATTTCATTTTCCGTGATATATTCCCCAAAGCGATACAGGTAACGGATATCCGTCAAATCACTGCTGCAGATAATATTGGCGGCAAAATCAAGAGCCGGGTCTACCCCTTCCTGCACTCTGCGGCCCACCATTTCGTCACTGTAATCGCTGACATACCAGTAAATTGCCTCTTTTACATCTTTTGCAGAAACCTCTTCATCCTCAAAAAGATTGTATATCTGTACAAATAATTCCATTGCTACTGTCATGTCAAAAAGCCTGTCTTCGTAAGCAAAGACAATCAGTCCCCGGATTTCTGTATACAAAAAACTTAAAAGCTGCCCGAATTCTTCCCCAAGAGTCTCTGCCGCCCATGTTGGATTTCCATAAGAATGTCCATAGTTTTGAGGCAGAATATCTTCATACAGCTTCTGATTATTGGCCTCCAGTTCCGAAAGTTCTGCGCCTTCCAGCCAGCCCTGCTGCAGTTTTTTGTGCAAATCCGCCACCTGCATAATAAAGGCTGCCGTTGTTTTAAAATAAGTCCCATAAGGTTCTTTTACGACTTCTTCTCCGCTGATTTCCCGGATTCTTTCTTTCATAAGAGAAAAACGTTCCATCATCCATGCATCACTCATTTTTCAAATTTCCTTTCTCCACATTTTTATCTAAAATACCCTCTACATAAGCTTTCATTGTCCGGGAGCTTTCCCCCACACGGCTGTTCCGCTTTTCCACCTGTGAACGGCGGATGCCTCTTTCCCTCCAGGATTTTCCGCCTGTGGCATGATTCAGCATCAACGGCTGCACATTGTCGCACACATGAGCAAACTTTGCCTCCGGTGTCTCGTAAGCATCAAATTCTTCCCACAGCGCACGAAATTTTTCCCCCTGGTCTTTGGGCAGCATGGCAAATATCCGGTCCGCAGCCTTTTCTTCCCGTATTCTCTGGGTCTGCTTTCCCGCCTCGTCGTAGGCATATGTATCTCCTGCGTCAATTTCCACCAAATCATGAATCAGTACCATAGTAATGACCTTCAGCAAATCCACTTCTTCGTCCGCATGTTCAGACAGAAGCACAGCCATCAGGGCCAAGTGCCAAGAATGTTCCGCATCGTTTTCCCTGCGTGTTCCGTCAGACAAATACGTCTGTCGGTTGATAAATTTCAGCTTATCCACTTCCAGCAAAAAATCCATCTGCTTTTTCAACCGCTCTTCCATATGTTTTTCCTCCTTCTCTGTGTTTTATGCAAGTCCCAGCAGAAACAGCCCCAGCCAGATAACCATAAGCACGCCGTTTCCTGCTGCTCCAATTTTGCAGAAAAGCTGGTCTCTGTTTTTCTCCGAAAAACTTTTCAGTCCCAGAATAAATCCGTAAATGGAAAGCCCTATGGCAATCAGTCCCATAGCCCCCAGATACAGACCGCCTTTCCCGTGAAATGCAAGGGAACAGATGGCTGCAATACAGAAAATCCCCAGAGAGATTCCGGCAAATACAGAAGACGTAACTCCTTTCTCGGAATGTTTTTTCTTTGCAAAATCATATTTATATCGTTTTTTCGCCATTATCCTGCTCTCCTTTTCCAATTTCTATATAGTAAATGGCTGACAGCAAAAAGCAGATAACCGATTGCTGCCCCCAGTGTATTCATCACCAAATCATCCACATCAAAGCACCCCAGCTTTGTAACCAGCTGAACGGTTTCTACGCAAAGACTTAATGTAAATCCAGAGAAAGTAATAAAGAAAAATCCTCTTGCTTCTCGGCTGATAATGGGAAGAATCAGTCCAAAGGGAATAAATCCCACCACATTGCCCAATAAATTAGCCATAACCGCCAGTGCGCCCAACTGCTTCCGGTATATCCAGAATCTTTTAATTTCCTGGAACAGCACAAGATTATAATGATACTCCCTTTCTGCAAAAGCCAGCTGTCCAAACCTTTCTGCAAAAAAGAGGAAGTATATCAGTGCAAGAATATATATTACAAACAAAACCGCCCCCGCGGCTTTTATTTTCTTCTTTACCCTTTTATTCAATTTTTCAACCTCTTATCACAACTTGCTAAATAAATAATAAGAAGGCTGAAGTATTTCATTTCCATACAACAGCCCCTTATCCTGTCCATTAAAATGTAATCTCAGATTTCCTTTTCAGAAGTCTGGCTCCGGTTACCAGCATGACAACACCTGTGGCAATCCCGGTTACCAATACAACAATCCCAGCTGCAATACTGCCTGCTGCACAGCGGGACATGGTTTTATAAATTTTTTCGTTCATCAGGAATCCTTCCTTCTTTTTTATTTGGCGCCGTACTGTTCATAGTATGCGTCAATGGCTTTCTTAATTTCATGGTCAATGACGACTCTGCCGCCACATTCTTTGTTGTACAAATGCTCAACCACTTCTTCCATAGTAACAATGGCATTGGTATCAAATCCGTAAGTATCCTTTACTTCCTCAAGTGCACTCTTTTCGCCGCCTTTTCCCACTTCCATACGGTTTAGGGAAACCATCAGACCTACGATTTCCACATCGGCTGCACCTCTTACCTTTGGAACAGTTTCTTCCATGGATTTTCCGGAGGTTGTCACATCCTCAATCATAACGACTCTGTCGCCGTCCTGCAGCTTGCTTCCCAGGAAACTTCCCTTGTCTGCACCATGGTCTTTTTCTTCCTTACGGTCTGAACAGTAACGGACTTCTTTTCCGTATAATTCGCTGTAGGCAATGGCCGTTACCACGCTGATAGGAATTCCCTTGTATGCCGGTCCAAAAAGCACATCAAAATCATCGCCATATTTGTCGTGAATAGCTTTTGCGTAATACTCACCCAGCTTTTTCAGCTGAGAACCGGTAACATAAGCCCCTGCATTCATAAAGAAAGGTGACTTTCTGCCGCTTTTCAAAGTAAATTCTCCAAATTTCAAAACATTACTTTCTACCATAAAATCAATAAATTCTGCTTTATATGCTTCCATTTTTCTTAAACCTCCGTATTTGCAGGCCTTTTGTGCCTGCTCATCAAATCTCTTCAATTTTATCACAGTTCTTCACAGAAAACAACCAGGGCAGAACCCCTTCTCCTCTGGTATTCTGCCCTATCTTTCCTATTTCACAATTCCAATCAATTCCCGAATGTCTTCCACGCCATTCTCTTTCATATATCGCTCCAGTCCTTCGATAATCTCCACTGTAGCATAAGGGTTGGTGAAGTTGGCGGTTCCCACAGATACTGCTGTAGCGCCTGCCATAATAAACTCCAGCGCATCTTCTGCGTTCTGAATACCGCCCATGCCGATAATGGGAATTTTTACCGCCTGGGCCACCTGATAAACCATACGCACAGCAATGGGTTTTACACAAGGACCGGACACGCCTCCTGTTTTATTGGCCAGCGCAAATGTTCTCCGTTTCACATCAATTTTCATCCCCGTCAGAGTATTAATCAGAGAAACCCCATCTGCACCGCCGGCTTCTGCTGCTCTTGCAATCTCCGCAATATCTGTTACATTGGGAGTCAGCTTCATAATCACCGGCTGCTTTGCGATTTTCTTAATCTGCGCAGTCAGTTCTTCTACATGCCTGGGATCCTGCCCAAAAGCCAGAAAGTTGGCATTGACATTTGGACAGGAAATATTAATTTCCATCATGTCAATAGGTTCCTCTGCCAGGCGCTCTACCACTGCCAGATATTCTTCCGGCGCATGTCCGCATACATTCACAATGACTTTTGTATCAAACTGCTGCAAATAGGGAATATCTCTTTCACAGAACACATCAATGCCCGGGTTCTGCAGTCCGATAGCATTCATCATACCGCTGTGAATCTCCGCAATACGCGGTGTATCATTTCCGGACCAGGGAACATGAGCGACTCCCTTTGTCACCACTGCCCCCAGTTTATTCAAATCCACAAACTCACTGTACTCTGCACCTGAACCAAAAGTTCCCGAAGCTGTCATAACAGGATTTTTCAGTTCCACTCCCGCAAGATTTACTTTCATATTCATTACAGTTCCACCTCCGTGCTCAAAAATACAGGACCATCCTTACATATCCGCTTATTGTGCACATGGGAATGGCTGTCTTTTTCTTTGGATTTGCACACACAGGCCAGACAGGCCCCAATGCCGCAGGCCATTTTCTCTTCCATGGAAATATAGCAGAGTATGTTGTTTTCCTCTGCATAATTCTTAATGGCTCTTAACATCGGAGTTGGTCCACAGGCAAAAATCACCTCTGCCTCCAGAGCATTCTCCCGGATAGCATCCATCACATTTCCCTTTGTTCCCACACTTCCATCCTCTGTAGCCACTACGAGACTGCTGTTTTCAGACAACTCCTCTTTCAGGAAAATTTCACTGTTTCTGTAACCGGCAATCACGGTCACGTCTGCATCTGCTTCTTTAGCTGTCTGAACCATTGGCGGAACACCGATACCGCCGCCCATAAGAAACACCTTTTTCCCTTTTACGACCTCCATAGGAAATCCATTTCCCAAAGGACCCATAACATCCAGGTCTTCTCCTGCTTTCATACGGGAAAATTCATCGGTGCCCTTTCCTGCAACTCTGTATACAATGCGCAGTGCGCCCTTCTCTCTGTCAATCTCACAAATACTGATAGGTCTTGGCAAAATTCTGGAATTGTCCCTGCAATACACGGAAATAAACTGTCCCGGCTTCGCTTCTTTTACAATTTCCGCCGCTTCTATCCACATACTGTAAATCTCTGTGGCAATTTTTTCCTGGCTGAGAATTCTGCCCGTCATCTTTACTTTTGCCATAATTCCGCTTTCTCCTTATTTCGCTGCTTCCAATGCACCGTTGATATCTGCCACCATTGCTTCTACGGCTGCTCTTGCTGCATCTGCAAAGTTTTCTTCTCCGAAGTTTGCGTATTTTTCCTGCTTGTAAGCTGCAATGATGCCTCTGGAGGAATTCACAATGGCACCCAGACCGTCTTCATTAAAGAAGTGTACCAAATCCTTGCCCTGTCCTCCCTGTGCACCGTAGCCCGGTACTAAGATATAAGACTTCGGCATGATTTTACGCAGAGTTTTTCCCATTTCGGGGTAAGTTGCGCCTACAACAGCCCCCACATAACTGTAGGAATCTCCCATGAAGTCTTCGCCCCACTGTGCAACTTTTTCGCCTACCAGTTCATACAGCGGTCTTCCGTCTACAAGCTGATCCTGGAAGTCGCCGCTGGAAGGATTGGAAGTCTTCACCAAAATAAACATTCCCTTTTTCTCTTCTTTGCACACATCAATAAACGGATAGATGCTGTCCGCGCCCATGTAAGGATTCAGGGTCACAAAATCTTCATCAAAAGCCGCAATTCTGTTTTTTCCCACCTGTACTTTTCCCACATGTCCGGTGGCATAAGCGGCAGACGTAGAACCGATGTCTCCTCTTTTAATATCTCCGATAACCACCAAATCTTTTTCCCTGCAGTAATCCACAGTTTTCTTAAACGCCTGCAGTCCCGGAATACCAAACTGCTCATACATGGCAATCTGCGGCTTTACAGCCGGAATCAAATCATAAGTTTTATCTACAATTTCCTTATTAAACTGCCAGATAGCTTCCGCGGCTCCTTCCAGTGTCTCTCCGAACTCCTGAAATGCCTTTTCCTGAATATGCTTTGGAATGTAGTTCAGCATAGGATCCAGTCCCACTACAATAGATGCCTTGGTTTTCTGAATCTTTGCGGTAAGTTTGTTAATCATTGTTTATTCCTCCAAATTGTACTTTTTTCCTTTTTCTTCTCAATCCTGCTGGTATACCACTTCTCCGTCGCAGATAGTAGCCTTTACCAGCCCCTTTACCTTTCTGCCGTCAAATGGTGTATTTTTGCCCTTGGACAGAAAACTCATGCTGTCAATGACATACTCTGCTTCCGGGTCAATAATGGTCACATCCGCCGGACTTCCCACTTCCAGACGTCCTCTGTCACTGCCGATAATCTGCGCCGGGTTATAACTCATTTTCTCTGCCATCTGCAGCGGTGTGATGACGCCCTTATCTACCAGTTCTGTCACCGTTAATGCCACTGCTGTTTCCAGCCCAACAATGCCAAAGGGTGCCTTTGTCATGGGCTGCTGCTTTTCTTCTCTGGAATGAGGGGCATGGTCTGTGCTGATAACGTCCAGAATATCTTCTTTTAAACCTTTTAAAAGGGCTTCTTTGTCTGCCTCCGTACGAAGAGGCGGATTCATCTTGTAATTGGTATCTCCTGCCACCATATCATCTGAAGTCAGGGTAAAATGATGCGGGCATACTTCTCCTGTCACTGGCAGCTTTTCTTCCTTGGCCAGCTGAATCATGCGCACACTATCCTTTGTGGAGCAATGGCACAAATGCAGTTTTGCTCCGGTTTCCTTGGCCAGTACGATATCTCTCGCCACAATCACGTCTTCCACCGCATTGCTGATACCCGGCAGCCCCAGTTCTTTAGAATGTTTGTCTTCATTGACGCAGCCGCCGTTTACCATATTCTGGTCTTCACAGTGGGCAAACACAGGAAGATCATGCTTTGCGGCAATTTCCATGGCTTCCCGGTAAAGCTTCATATTCATGACAGACTTTCCGTCCTCGCTGATAGCCGGAATCCCAGCCTGAATCATTCCCTCGATGTCAGCCAGTTCTTCGCCTTTCTGCTGCTTTGTCACAGCACCAATCTGCAATACATGTACCGGCGCCAGTTCTTTTGCTTTATTGTGTACATACTGTACCCGGTCTGCGCAATCAATCACCGGCTTGGTATTGGGCATGGCCAGAATGGTTGTAAAGCCGCCTCTGGCTGCTGCCTTTGCTCCTGTTACAATATCTTCCTTATGGGTTAGTCCCGGGTCTCTTAAATGCACATGCAAATCAATCAATCCCGGCATGACATAACAGCCTTCTGCAAAAATCACTTTATCCGGCGTTTCCTCAGGTGTAATCGTCCCTCCTATTTCCTGAATTACACCGTCTTCCATATAAATATCTCCGACCTCATCTCTCTGGTCAGAAGGGTTTAAAATACGCCCTTTTTGAATGAGTATCTTCATAATAAAATGTATCCTTTCTTCCGCATGAAGTTTTTTGTAAAAGCCGCAAAATCCGCTTAATTATATAAATAGTAACATACACATTTTCTTTCGTCAATTACACTTTTCCCTTGACTTTTCCGGTAACAGCGAATATACTTATCATGTCAAAGGTATATTGGATATTAGTATTAAATGGTTTTAGAGAGTATGTTATCATTTTTATACATAATATTTTCTCTAAAACCATTTAACATTTTATCCAAGTAATTTATTTTTTTATGGAGGTAACATTATGAACAAGGGAACTGTAAAATGGTTCAACGCTGAAAAAGGATATGGATTTATTACAGGCGAAGACGGACAGGACGTTTTCGTACATTTCTCAGCAATCAACGGAGAAGGATTCAAATCCTTAGAAGAAGGTCAGTCTGTAACTTATGATTTAACAGAAGGCGCTCGCGGAATGCAGGCAGCTAACGTAGAAAAATTATAATTATAAATGACAAAACCGGGGCTGTCGTTTCATACGGCGGCCCTTTTCTGATATTTTCATTTCTTTTTTCGCTTTTCTTCTATTTTCCATTTTTTTCTAAAAATCAGACTGTCAGTTTGCATTTATGAACCTTTAGTTCTTTTACATTACCATTGGTTTCTGTAATGCTTTTTTCATGAACACTATACTATTGTCGATACCTGTGGTTGAAATAGGAGATTTGTTTATGGATTTTAAAGAAATGGGACAGCAAATAAAGAAAAAACGCCTGGAAAAAAACTGGCGTCAGGAAGACCTTGCAGAGCAGACAGACCTGACGGCTACCTACATCAGTTTAATCGAACGAGGTAAGAAATGTCCGACACTGGAAACGTTTATTATCATTGCCAATGCACTGGATGCTTCCGCAGACGAATTACTGGCCAGCGCTCTGAATAACGGGTATGCCCTTCGTGTGTCCACTTATCTGGAACAGCTGAAAAAACTCAGTGAAGAAAAGCAGAAAACCGTATGTGATATCGTGGAAGTGCTGCTGCGAAATGAGTAGCACTAAAAAGGCTGCTGTACAAAACCTCTCAAGGTACTTTGTACAGCAGCTTTTCTCTTCGTTCTCATTTTGCCTCATTACTCTGAGGCTTCCTCTGTCAGCCCTGTCAGATAATCTGTAATAGCCGTTACATCCATTTCGGTAGTTACCACTTCCTGCTCTGCATCCGGGTCTTCTCTTGTCACCACACCGTATGCAGAATACCCAATCCAGCCCAAAGCCACCAAACAAACAGCGCCGATAGCTAATTTTTCAAAAAACAGAGCTCTCTTCTCTCTCTTCTGAAGTTTTGCACGGTTGGCTTTCTCTTTTTTATATTTGTCTACTTTTTCCTGACTCATACCGTAAATCTCCTTTGTCCCAAACTCGTCAAATCTGTTTTTTAGTATAGCATATTTTTCCTCTGCTGCAAAGAATTATTTCTCCCCTTGACCTATTCCCCTTTTTCTGTGTATACTAATAAACAGAAAAGAGCATTTGCGGATTATAATTTTTTATAATTCGTCAATGCTTTTTCTTTTCCAAGAAGGAGGGCAAATCTATGAATCTCACACACGAAAAATCCTGGTACGCCAGGAAATGGAGTATGGACGTCCTGGTTGACATCATCGGCGGTATTTTCATTGCCGTAGGTACTTACAACTTTGCCGCAGCCGCGGAATTTCCCGTTGTGGGGCTAAACGGTATTGCCCTGATTTTCTACCATTTATTCGGCTGGCCCATCGGACGGGTAGCGCTGATACTGAACATTCCCATTGCCCTGTTCTGTTTCCGTATTCTGGGCCGGAACTTTTTTCTGCGCTCTGTTCGTACCATCCTCATTACTTCTTTTATCATGGACTATGCAGCGCCTTTGTTCCCTGTATATCAAGGCGACCGCATGCTGGCCGCCATCTGCACCGGTGTCCTTTCCGGCCTGGGCTTTGCCCTGATTTATATGAGGGACTCCTCCACCGGAGGCGCGGACTTTATCATGCTTAGCCTGAAAGCAAAAAATCCGCACCTGACACTGGGCAAAATTGCCTTTGTCATGGATACGGTAATTGTCCTTCTGGGTACTGTCATTGTTTCCAAAGATGTAGACAGCCTGATTTATGGTATGATTATCAGTTTTCTGCTTTCTGTGGTGGTAGATAAAGTCATGTACGGCATTGATGCCGGAAAAATGACGCTGATTGTCACGGATTATGCAAAAGAAGTAGCAGAGAAAATCGACCAGGTCAGCGGCAGGGGCTGTACCTTCCTGAAAGCGGAAGGCAGCTTTGCCAGAGATAAAAAAGATGTGGTTTTGTGCGCCTGCAACAATAAACAGATGTATATTATCCGCACAGCCATAAAAGAAGTCGACCCCAACGCTTTCATTATCATCATGGAATCCAATGAAGTGCTGGGGGAAGGATTTAAGGCGCATTAAAGGCAGAGTCCGGATATTTGATCTGCACCAGTGTCAGCCCTCTGGCAGGAGCCGTAGGGCCGGCAGCTTTCCGGTCTTTCGCCTCTAAGATTGCCCGCATATGCGCCGGCGGATATGCCCCGCCGCCGATTTCCATTAAAGTTCCGGCAATGATACGCACCATATTGTAGAGGAATCCGTTTCCCCGAATGCGTATGGTAATCTTATCCGCTTCTTTTGTAATATCCAATGCATGAATGCACCGCACGGTAGTTTTCACCTGGGCGCCGGCGCCGCAAAAACTCTTAAAATCATGTTCTCCCAGAAGATAACCCCCTGCCTCCTGCATTTTTTCAATATCCAGGGGCACATAGGTAAAATGAGAATAAAAACGCTCCGTGGGAATGGGAAAACGGCGATTTAAAATCTGGTATTCATATGTCTTTTCGCTTTCCACATATCTGGGATGAAAGGTTTCCGGCACTTCTCTTGACTCCTGAATACGAATATCCTCCGGCAGCCTCTGGTTTAAGGCAAAGGAGAATTTCTCTCCGGGCATTCTCACCCGGGTATCAAAGACCGCTACATTTCCCAGGGCGTGAACGCCTGCATCTGTACGGCTGGCACCAATAGTTTCTATGGTTTCTCCTGTAAGCTCAGACAAATGCCGGTTCAAAACCTCCTGCACCGTAATCCCATTGGGCTGCACCTGCCACCCACAGTAGTTGGTTCCGTCGTATGCAACGGTCAGCTTTACTCGTTTCATTATCTACGGTTCTCCTTTTACAGAAATACTCTCAGAGCAATATCGGCTCCCAGATACAGGACAGAAATCACATAAGCCGCGTAATCTCTTCTGTGATAAACCAAAGGCTTCATCTGCGTCCGGTTATCCCCGCCGTGGTAACATCTGGCTTCCATAGCCATGGCCAGATCATCGGCCCGGCGAAATGCGGAGATAAACAGGGGCACCAGAAGGGGCACCATACTTTTAGCGCGCTGAATGATGTTGCCGCTTTCAAAATCCGCACCTCTGGCAATCTGCGCTTTCATAATCTTATCTGTTTCTTCCATCAAAATAGGAATAAAGCGAAGGGCAATGGACATCATCATGGAAATTTCATGCACAGGCACTTTGATTTTATTTAAAGGCGCCAGAATCTTTTCCATGCCGTCGGTAAGCTGATTAGGCGTTGTTGTCAGTGTCATAATGGAAGAACCGATAACCAGATAAATCAGGCGGATACCGATTTTCACAGCCTGTACCACTCCTTCTCTGGTAATCTTTAAAAATCCTGCACTCCACAACACTTCCCCCGGCATCAGAAACAGGTTAAACAGCACAGTAATCAGCAGAATGATAAACAGAGGCTTTAACCCTTTCAGCATAAATTTCACCGGAACCTTGGAGAGTCCAATAGCAGCCGCAAGAAAAACCGTGGCCAGGGCATATCCCCAGAAGGAATCCGCCACAAAAAGGGAAATCAGAAATAAAAAAGTTCCGATGAATTTCACCCGCGGGTCCAAACGGTGCAGAATGGAATCTGCCGGATAAAACTGTCCAATTGTAATGTCTCTAATCATGTTTCGTTCTCCCCAGTGCCTTTAAAATACTCTCTTTTGCCTCTTTTACGGTAATGGCCGATGTATCTGCCGGAATCCCCGCCTTGCGAAGTGCCTGCATAATATAAGTAATCTGCGGCGCTGCAAGACCGATTTCTTCCAGTTCCCTATAGTGGGAAAAGACTGCCTCCGGCTTTCCGTCAAAAGCCTTTTCCCCTTTGTTCATTACCAGAATCCGGTCTACATATCTGGCAATATCCTCCATACTGTGAGACACCAGAATAACGGTAATATTCCTCTCTGTGTGCAGCCAGGCAATCTGATCCAGAATTTCGTCTCTTCCTTTTGGGTCCAGACCTGCGGTAGGCTCATCCAGAATCAGCACCTCCGGTTCCATGGCCAGTACGCCTGCAATAGCCACCCGCCGCTTCTGTCCCCCGGAAAGTTCAAATGGGGAACTTTTATAGTATTTTTCCTTCAAACCAGTCTGCTGGAGGGCCCGAACGGCTCTCTCCTCTGCCTCTTCTTTGGAACAGCCCTGATTCTTCGGCCCAAAGCACACATCAGAAAGTACATCGGCTTCAAAAAGCTGATGCTCCGGGTACTGAAATACCAGGCCCACCTGGCTTCGCAGGCGTTTCAGGGAATATCCCTCCTGCCAGATATCTTCCCCTTTATAATACACAGTTCCCACGGTAGGGCGCATCAGTCCGTTAAAATGTTGAATCAATGTGGATTTTCCGCTTCCTGTATGTCCGATAACCCCCAGAAACTGCCCGGAGGGTATTTCCAGAGAAACATCCTTTAAGGCATGGGTTTCATATACAGAACCGGGGCTGTAAGTATAAGTAACATGTTCTAATCGCAATGACATAACGCATCCACCAATTCCTTTATTGTAAGTATTCCCTCAGGAAGAAAAAGCCCTTCCTGTCTCAGTTCATATGCCAGAAGTGTTACCTGGGGTACATCCAGACGGTATGTTTTTAATTCCTCCACTCTGGAGAAAATTTCCCTGGGTGTCCCCTGCATGACCACATGGCCGTGATCCATGACAAACACTTTATCAGAGTCAATGACTTCCTCCATGTAATGGGTAATAAGCACCACCGTAATGCCTTCCTTTCGATTCAGTTCGTGAACCGCCTGCAGCACTTCTTTTCGTCCATTGGGGTCCAGCATGGCGGTGGGCTCGTCCAACACAATGCATTTCGGGTGCATAGCCATCACTCCCGCAATGGCTACCCTCTGTTTCTGCCCTCCGGACAGCTTATTGGGAGAGCGGTGGCGAAAAGGCGTCATGCCCACGGCTTCCAGGCTTTTATCCACCCGCTTCCAGATTTCTTCCGTGGGAATCCCCATATTTTCCGGGCCAAATCCCACATCCTCCTCTACCACGGTTCCGATAATCTGATTGTCCGGGTTCTGAAACACCATGCCGGCTCTCTGGCGGATTTCCCACAGCTTCTCCACAGATTTAGTATCCATGCCGTCAATCCAAAGAGTTCCCTCTGTAGGAACTAAAAGGGCATTGATATGTTTCGCCAGCGTAGATTTTCCGGAACCGTTATGTCCCAGAATAGAGATAAACTGTCCCTTTGAAATGTCCAGATTCACATCATCTACAGCCCTATAGCTTTCCGAGGGCTGTCCGCTGTCGTCATATTTTATGTAGTCATATTTTACGTTTCTGGCTTTAATGATTCCCATGGCAGGCACACCTCCACACTTCCATATCTTCGCTGTCTCCCTCCAGGTGATAGTCTATTTTCTGGAATCCCAGCTTCCGCGCCAGTTCCAGCGACGGCATATTGGCGCTTTTTATCCTGCAGTACAGATAAAAAGCCCCTCTTTTTTTTGCTTCCTCCACAATGGCTCTGCAGGCCTCGTAGGCAAATCCCCTTCTCCGGAATTTTTCATCTATCATATAGCCAAGCTCCACCACTGTTTTGTTATCATTCCAGAGTTTAGGTTCTACCCCTGCTCTCCCTATAATTTCCCCGGAAGCCTTTTCCAGTATGCACCAGTAACCCATGTCACAGAGTTCATACATATAGCGCCGATACATCTCAAAATCTTCCAGTTCTTCCTTCAGGGGCTTTGCCACACCCTCACAGGCATCTGCGGAGGTTTCCTGAGAACAGATTTCCATCATTCTAGGAATATCTCCTTTTTCCATTTCCCGAATAAGAAGCCGGTTTGTCTCACACACTTTGGCTGGTAAATGATGAAAGTGACAGTAAATTTTTTCCACAAAGGCGCTGTCCACCTCTTCAAATCCTTCCACAAGTGCAAAAGCTGTGCTTAAATCCTGTTTCCCGGAATCGGGGTTATAATAAGCCATACAAGCCATACCCGCCGCTTTTGCGGCTTTACAACCGTTTTCCGAATCCTCGATAACCAGACATTCTTCTGGAGACAGCCCCAGTATTTCTGCTGTTTTCAGAAAAACATCCGGTGCCGGCTTGGGGTGCTTCACAGTTTCCCCACTGACCAGTTTTTGAAAATACCTGTCAATTCCCCAGTGCTCTGTCACATTTCTGATATAAGAAAGGGGGGATGAAGAAGCCACAGCCAGCACATATCCCGCCTCCTGCAGCCTTTCCAGAAATTCCTTCACCCAGGGAATCAAGGAAGGATACCCTCTCTCTTCAATCATTTTCTTTTTCATGCTCTTCATCTCGGCTATCAGGGCTGTATCCTGTACATCTACCTGATAATGCTCATGCAAAAGTTCCATGAGAAAACCTACCGTTGAACCGATGCAGGGCTTATAAACCTCATAGTCTATGTGGATTCCCCTTGCTTTCAAGGTTTCTTTCCACACCTGGAAATGGAAGGGCTCGCTGTTAATCAGCACCCCGTCCATATCAAAAATAATTCCCTTCAGCATATTTTCAGCTTTCTCCCTCTGTCTGATCCTCTTTGGGACCGAATAAAAGTTCTTCTGCCAAAGCCCAGATTTCCTCTCTTCCCTGCTTGGTCTGTGCAGAGAAAGGAATCACTCTGGTGCCGGGGAGCAGATTTAAGCCTGTCTTAACTGCCTTCACATGTTTCGCCACCTGGCTTCTTTTCAGTTTGTCCGCTTTTGTTGCAATAATAATGGGCTGGTATCCGTTGTGTACAATCCAGTCGTACATGGTCCTGTCATTTTCAGACGGGTCATGACGGATGTCAATAAGCAGAAATACTGCCTTTAACTGCTTAGACTGGTGCAGATACCGCTCAATCAGCTTTCCCCACTGCTCTTTTACGGACTGGGATACCTTGGCATAGCCGTATCCCGGCAAATCCACAAGATACATCTCGTGGTTTACATTATAAAAATTAATGGTCTGGGTCTTTCCCGGAGAAGCACTGGTTCTCGCCAGGGCCTTCCGGTTCATCAGTGCATTAATCAGCGACGATTTTCCCACATTGGATTTTCCTGCAAATGCAATTTCCGGAACTTCGTTTTTGGGAAGGGTACTGGTGATGCCGCAGACGATGTCCAGCGCTACATGTTTAATAACCATGTGTTTTCCTCCAAATTTTTTCTTTATACCAAGGCATGTTTCAGAACCTCTTTCATGGTTTTCACAGGCACGATTTTCATGCCGCCTGTGATTTCCTCGTCCAGTTCCTCCACATCTGCCTGATTCTCAAAAGGAATGAGAACCTTTTTCATACCTGCGCTCTTGGCTGCCAGAAGCTTTTCCTTCAGGCCCCCGATAGGAAGCACTCTTCCTCTTAAGGTAATCTCTCCCGTCATGGCCACATTGGCTTTCACCGGTGTGTTGGTCATGGCAGAAAGCATGGCCGTAGCCATGGTAATACCGGCAGACGGGCCGTCTTTTGGCACTGCCCCTTCCGGTATATGGATATGTAAGTCATGTTTCTGGAAAAATTCCGGCTTAATGCCATATTCTTCTGCTACGGAACGAATATAGCTGATACCTGCCTGGGCAGATTCTTTCATCACGTCCCCAAGTTGTCCGGTCAGAAGAAATTCTCCTTTTCCCGGCATAAGGTTCACCTCTATCTGCAGGGTATCACCTCCGACGCTGGTCCAGGCCAGTCCCCGTACAATTCCCACTTCATCCGTCTTATTCTTCCTCTGGTATGTGTATCTGGCTCTTCCCAGAAAACTTTCCAGATTGTCCACGTTTACACTGACGGTTTCTTCCTTGTCCTCCAGAATCTTCCTGGCTGTCTTTCTGCAGATTTCACCCAGCTTTCTCTCCAGGCTTCGCACACCCGCTTCTTTGGTATAGCCCGCAATGACTTCCCTCAGCGCTTCATCAGAAATAAGCAGCTGGTTTTCTTTTAATCCGTGGGCTTTTATCTGCTTTGGAATCAGATGTTCTCTGGCAATATGCTCTTTTTCGTTCTGGGTATAGCTGCTGATTTCAATAACCTCCATACGGTCTAAAAGCGGCCGCGGAATAGTCTGCAAATCATTGGCTGTGGCAATGAAAAGCACCTCAGACAAATCCAACGGGATTTCCACATAATGGTCTCTGAATTTCCTGTTCTGCTCGCTGTCCAGCACCTCTAAAAGCGCAGAAGAGGTATCTCCTTTGTAATCACTGCTCACTTTATCAATTTCATCCAGAAGCATGAGAGGATTTTTCACCCCGGCCTGTATCAGTCCGTTGGCAATTCTGCCCGGCATAGCGCCGATATAGGTTCTTCTGTGACCGCGGATTTCCGCCTCGTCCCGGACGCCGCCCAGGGACATGCGCACATACTCCTTGTCAAGCGCCCTGGCTACGGAACGTGCAATAGAAGTCTTTCCGGTTCCCGGCGGTCCTGCCAGACAGAGAATCGGACTCTCTCCCTTTTTCGTCAGGGTTCGCACAGCCAGAAATTCCATAATACGCTCTTTCACCTTTTCCAGGCCATAGTGGTCTTCTTCCAGAATTTTCTTGGCTTTTGCCAGATTTTTGTTATCTCTGGACACCTTATCCCAAGGCAGGGAAAGTAGGGTTTCAATATAGCTTCGGATAACTCCCGCCTCTGCCTGCATACCTGCCGCATTTTTAAAGCGGTCAATTTCCCGGTTGATTTTCTCCTTCACTTCTTTGGAGGCTTTCAGTTTTGACACCTGTTCCTTAAACTGGTCTGCCTCTGACAAAGTATCCTGGTCCCCCAGTTCTTCCCTGATAACTTTTAACTGTTCCCGGAGAATATAATCTCTCTGATTCTTATCCACCCGCTCCTTGACTTTGCTGTTTAAATCTGTGCGAATCTGCATAATGTCGATTTCATTGCACAGAATTCCGCCCAGCACCTCATAACGCTCTTCCAGATTGACAGCCTCCAGAATTTTCTGTTTATCCTCATATTTCATGGGAAGATTCACGGCAATCTGGTCAATGACTCTCCTGACATCCTCCAGTTCCAGAATCTGTCCTGCCAAATCCTTGCTGAGCTTTGGATTTTCATTGCAGTAACGGACAAAAAGTTCCTTGATTCCCCGCAGCATAGCTTCTTTAACATTGCCCTCCGGTTCTTCCTGTTCTTCTTCAAAAAGGGCAATTTCAGCTTCCAGATACAGGGGATTTTCTTCAAATCTTAAAAGTTCTCCTCTTTCCTGTCCTTCCACCAGAACTTGAATCATGTTTTTCTTTGTCTTTACAAGCTGTTTGATTTCTGCGATGGTACCGATTTTATATAAATCTTCCTGTGCAGGTTCCTCTGTTTCAGGGTCTCTCTGGGTGATGAGAAAGACCTTCTGGTCCTGAACCATGGCCTTTTCAATGGCCTTCATGGATTTTTCCCTGCTTACATCAAAATGGACAATCATGTCAGGAAGAATGGTTGTACCTCTAAGGGCGATTGCCGGTAAATGCTGTATGATGTCGCTCATGCTCGCACCTCCTTATTCCTGTACGATTTCTCTATGCGATTTCCGGTGACTCTTTTTTCTTACGGCTGCCGCTTTTGCTTCTTCTGGCTGTTGCCGGAAGTTCTCTGTATTCCAGCTTTGCTTCCCCTGTGCCGTCCACCAGTTCTTTTGTAATGGTACAGCCGGTAATGCTTTCATCTGAAGGCGCCTTGTACATCAAATCCATCATGGAATTTTCCATAATAGCACGCAGACCTCTGGCACCCGTCTTTCTCTCCATAGACTTATCCGCAATGGCTTCCAGCGCTTCCGGTTCAAAGTCCAGATGAATACCATCCAGATGAAACAAGGTCTGATACTGACGCACCAAAGAGTTTTTCGGCTCTGTCAGAATCTTCACCAGGGCGTCCTTATCCAATGCATCCAACGATACCACTACCGGCACACGGCCCACAAATTCCGGAATCAGTCCGAATTTCACCAAATCCTGGGGCATGACTTCTTTTAAAAGTTCTCCCACATTATGTTTGCCCGGTGTACGGATTTCTGCATTGAAACCAATGGCTTTTGTATCTTTTCTGGTTTCGATAATTTTATCCAGCCCTTCAAAAGCGCCGCCGCAGATAAACAGAATATTGGTGGTATCAATCTGGATAAACTCCTGCTGCGGGTGTTTTCTGCCGCCCTGAGGCGGTACGTTAGCCACCGTTCCCTCTACAATTTTCAAAAGAGCCTGCTGTACTCCTTCTCCGGATACGTCTCTGGTAATGGAGGCATTTTCCGATTTTCTGGTAATTTTGTCAATTTCGTCAATATAAATAATGCCATACTGGGCACGTTCTATATCGTAATCTGCTGCCTGAATGATTTTCAGCAGAATATTTTCCACATCCTCGCCCACATAACCGGCTTCGGTCAGAGTGGTTGCGTCGGCAATGGCAAAAGGCACATTCAGCAGTCTTGCCAGCGTCTGAGCCAGAAGCGTCTTACCAGAACCGGTAGGACCCAGCATAAGAATGTTGCTCTTCTGCAGTTCCACATCCGCGCCTCTGCCTGCCAGCACACGTTTGTAGTGGTTGTAAACTGCAACCGAAAGCACTTTTTTCGCTTCATCCTGTCCAATGACATACTCATCCAGAAATGCCTTAATTTCCTGTGGTTTCAGCAGGTTAATTTCGTCAGAAGCCATGTTGCTGTACTCTGCCCCCAGTTCTTCCTCTATGATTTCCGAACAGATTCCCACACACTCATCACAGATATAGGTGCCGTTTGGACCTGCAATCAGTTTTTTTGCCTGGTCTTCTGTCTTTCCACAAAAGGAACATCTGATTCTTGTATCGTTTCCTTTCATTGCCATGTTTTTTCCCTTTCTGTTTCCATTTTTCTTCTTTTAAAGCCGAAAGACCCCCGCAAATTTCTGCAGGAGTCTTCTCTTCTGTCATTATCTATGCTCGATTACAGAGTCAATCAATCCATATGCCATTGCCTCCTGGGCTGTCATATAATTGTCTCTTTCTGTGTCTCTGGCAATCGTTTCCAGAGTCTGGCCTGTATTCTGAGCCAGAATTGTGTTTAATCTGGTTCTGGTTTTCAGAATCTGCTGTGCCACAATGTCAATCTCTGTTGCCTGACCCTTTGCACCGCCGGAAGGCTGGTGAATCATAATTTCCGCATTGGGAAGGGCCATTCTCTTTCCTTTTGTACCGCCGGCCAGAAGGAATGCACCCATGCTGGCAGCAAGTCCCATACAGATAGTAGATACATCACATTTAATGTACTGCATGGTGTCATAAATCACCATGCCTGCTGTAACGGAACCGCCCGGACTGTTGATATATAAGTGGATATCTTTTCCCGGGTCTTCTGATTCCAGGAAAAGAAGCTGTGCTGCAATCAGGTTGGCTGATACATCGGTTACTTCCTCTCCGAGGAAAATAATTCTGTCTTTTAACAATCTGGAATAGATGTCGTAGTTTCTTTCACCGCGGCTTGTCTGTTCAATGACGTATGGTACTAAACTCATGAAACTCCTCCTATTCTGTCAAACACAGCATGTATTATTCTGCTGCTTCTTCTTTCTTCTCAACAACTTTTGCTGATTCAGCAACTAAAGTAACTGCTTCCTGAACAGCCATGTCTTTCTTAATCTGTTCTTTCTCGTAGTCACCCATTACTTCTTTTAATTTTTCTACTTCCATTTTGTACATTTCAGCCATGGATTTTAATTCTTCTTCTAATTTTTCATCAGAAATCTGAATGTTTTCCACTTCTGCAATTTTCTCTAATACCAGACGGCTCTGGATTCTCTTTAACGCCTGTGGTCTCATCTGTTCCTGGATTTTTGCATTGTCCAGACCTGTGAACTGGTAATACTGATCAATAGATAATCCCTGGGACTGCATTCTTCTGATGAAATCCTGCATTAACTGCTGAATCTGGTTCTGAATCATAGCTTCCGGAATATCCATCTGTGCGTTTTCAATAACAGCGTCTACTGCTTTGTCTTCTGTTTCGCGTTTTGCAACAGATTCTTTGCGTTCTTTTAAGTTCTTGGCAATGTCTGCTTTGTATTCTTCCAGTGTGTCAAACTCAGAAACATCTTTTGCAAATTCGTCATCTAATTCCGGAAGTTCTTTCACTTTGATAGCTTTTACTGTGCATTTGAATACAGCCGGTTTTCCAGCCAGGTCATTTGCATGATAGTTTTCCGGGAAAGTAACGTTTACTTCTTTTTCTACATTTAATTCAGCGCCTACTAACTGTTCTTCAAATCCAGGAATGAAGGAATTAGATCCGATTGTCAGCGGATAGTCTGTTCCTTTTCCGCCTTCAAAAGCAACGCCGTCAACAAAGCCTTCAAAGTCCAGAGTTACCATATCGCCCTGTGCTACAGCTCTGTCATCTACATCGATTGTTCTGGAGTTGTTTTCCTGCTCTTTTTTCAATTCAGCAGCGATTTCTTCTTCTGTTACTTCTACAGAAGAAATTTCTACTTCCAGTCCTTTGTATTCACCTAAAGTTACTTCCGGTTTTACAGCTACTTCTGCTGTGAAGATAAAGGCTTTTCCTTTTTCAATCTGTACAACGTCGATTTCCGGCTGAGAAACGATATCCAGTCCGCTTTCTTCTGCTGCCTTTGGATATTCAGCCTGAATCAAAGCGTTTGCTGCATCTTCAAAGAAGACACCTGCGCCGTACATTTTTTCAATCATCACGCGAGGAGCTTTTCCTTTACGGAAGCCTGGGATTGTAATTTTGTTTCTGTTTTTCATGTATGCAGCCTGCACTGCTTTTTCAAAATCTTCTGCGGCAACTTCAACAGTAAGTTTTGCCATGTTCTTTTCTAAGTTTTCTACCTGTACACTCATTGTTATGAATTCCTCCTTGAATTTCTATATGCATCTGCCCTGCCAAAACAGCAGAAAACAGCGCTTTTTTCATACTTACAGTCATTAACACAGTATAGCACAAGGGTTTGGAAAACGCCAGTGTTTTTTTTCGTATCCCCCGATTTCTACAGGGTTTTCACGAAATTTTTATAAATTTTCTCTGAAAATAATAGATTTTTGGATTTCCCGGGCTTTTTCTTTCCCGTAAAGCTGGGAAATCAACTCCAATGCAAAGGGAATGGCTGTGCCCAGACCTCTGCTGGTGGTAATATTTCCATCTCTTACTACCTCCTGCGTCCTCACCTGGGCGCCGATAAGTTTTTCTTCAAATCCCGGATAGCAGACTGCTTTCTTTTCTTTTAAAATCCCCAGTGCTCCCAACACACTTGGAGCTGCACAGATAGCTGCCACTTTCTTCCCCTCTGCTGCAAAATCCTGCAGAAGTCTGCAAAGCCCTGTATGTTCTCCCAGATGAAGCGTTCCCGGCATACCGCCCGGAAGCACCAGCAGGTCCATCTTGCTGTAATCCGCTTCTTCAAACAGAACGTCTGCCTGGAGAACGATGTTGTGGGAACCTGTCACTGTCTTTGTATTGCTGATGGATACCATCTGCACTTCGGCCCCTGCTCTTCTTAAAAGGTCCACAACAGTCAGACCTTCGATTTCTTCAAATCCATCTGCTGTAAATACACATACTTTTGCCATAATTTTTACCTCTTTTCTATTTTTATCTAAAATACCTCTGTATTCCCCACCTCTTTACGTCTCTTCCCCAAAGCACGATTTTCTCCTGCGTAAACGGCTGATAAAACTCCGCTTTCCCGGCATACAGAGCCAGTCCGTCAAATACCGGATTTTGACCGTCCCCGTAAAGCACATCTCCCAAAAGAGGATGTCCTATCCCAGCCATATGCACCCTGATCTGGTGTGTCCTCCCCGTAAATATCCTGCACTTTACCAGCGTACAATTTTCTCTTTCTTCCAGCACTTCGTATCTGGTGCAGGCCGTTTTGCCCTGTGGGTGAATCTGCATTTTCAACTTGTCTCCGGGCATAGGGGCAATAGAAGCAGTAATGTCCCCTTCCCTTTGCTCTAATTTTCCTTTCGCCAGTGCATAATAAATTTTCTGAAAACGCCCGTCCTGCTTCTGTGCAGACAGCCGCGCCGCTGCCATCTGATTTTTGGCATACACCATAAGACCAGCGGTATCCTTATCCAGCCTTCCCACAGGCCGGACAACGCCTCCTTCTCCCTGTTTCTGCAGATAATCTGCCACCCGGTTTCCCAGAGAATCCTCATAATGTCCCCGCCCCGGATGGCAGGGCATGCCTCCCGGCTTTTCCACCACCAGCAAATCTCTGTCCTCGTAAAGAATCTCCAGTTTCCCTGCACAGGGTTTCACCCGGCTTTTCTCTTCCTGCATTTCCGCCAGACACACCTCCAGATTCTGCCCCACAGAAGGTCTGTAAGTAATTCTCTGCCGTTTTCCATCTATACAGATACCCTTTGGCTGAAATTTTGCCCGGCTGACTTCCCGCCTGCTCAGTCCCAGATTTTCCCTCAGAATTTTTTCCAGGGATTTTCCTGCCAGCTTTTTGTCTATCTCTAATTCCAGTATTTTCATCTTACCAGCAGAGTACTTCACTGCCTTCTTCAGTCACCAGTACCATAATTTCCCACTGAGCTGAAGGCAGCCCGTCATCCGTATACACGGTCCAGTCGTCCGTGTCATCGGTATAGATTTCATGGGTTCCCATATTAATCATAGGTTCAATGGTGAAAATCATTCCCGGTACCATGAGCATACCTGTTCCGGCTTTCTGGATATATCCCACCCAGGGGTCCTCATGAAACTCCAGACCTACCCCGTGTCCGCCGATTTCTCTTACCACGGAATAGCCGTTCGCGTGCGCATGCTCATACACCGCCTGACTCATATCTCCCAGATATCCCCAGGGCTTTACTTTTTCCAGACCTTTCTCCACACATTCCTTTGTCACCTCCACCAGCTTTTTCTTCTCGCTGCTGACTTCTCCGATACAGAACATACGGGAGGAATCTGAAAAATAGCCGTCTAAAATTGTAGACACATCTACATTAATAATGTCTCCTTCTTTCAGAACAACATCTTTAGAAGGAATTCCGTGACACACCTGCTCGTTAATAGAAGTACACACACTCTTGGGAAATCCATCGTAATTTAAAGGTGCAGGAACAGCCCCTGCTTTTTCTGTCATGGCAGATACCCAATCGTCAATTTCCTGTGTCGTAACACCTGCCTTAATGTGCTCTGCCACATAATCCAGAATCTCCACATTGATTTTGGCGCTTTCTTTAATTTTTTCAATCTGTACCGGTGTTTTCAGAATCTCATGAGAAGGTACCAGTACTCCCTGTGACTCATAAAATTTTAATCTTTCGTCAAATGCGCAATGACATTTCTTGTATTTTTTACCGCTGCCGCACCAACAGGGGTCATTCCTTTGCAGCAAATGCATCTGCCTGCGCCTCCTTCTGTCTCTGATATGCAATTCTTGGAGAACCGTCCTCCACATAAATGATACCGCATCTTTCAAATCCGTTTTTCTCGAAAACCTGCTGCATCACTGTATTTTCTCTGTGCGTATCTCCCCGCACATTGCCGCACCGGGCATAACACCAGTCCAGACAAAAAGAAGCCACGCCTCTGACTTTTCCTGCAGATGCCATACGGTGCATCACACCATAAGGTCTGTCATTTTTCCATGCTCCGGCTTCGATTCTTTCATAGCAAGGGTCTGGCTTCATGGAAAACATAAACACACCTGCCAAATCTTGTCCTTCCCGGCAGACATACAACTCTCCGTTCTCCAAATCTTTTTTCACCAGTTCTGTGGACGGATATCCTTCTTTCCATTGGCTTGGATTTCCGTGTTCCTGCATAAAAACCCTTGCCCTTCCATATATTTCCATAATTTCCGCTAAATCTTCTGTTTTCGCTTTTGTAATCTGCATATTTTCCACCATGCTTTCTTTTTTCACTATGCATTATACCATTGTTTTTCTCTTTTTTCCACTTTTGAAATTGTTGTAATTTTCTGATTTTTTATACACAAAAAATAATATAACAGTTTTATTTTATTTTTTATTATTTTTTTCTATTTTTAATATTGACAAATCATAATTTCACTGCTATAATTCAATTATCAAATAAATCAAGAGAAGAAAACACAGAAAGGATTGATTCCACCAAAAGCTTAACGTTTTACTCATAATACAAAAGAAAGGACGGTACGGACCACCAGAAACGTAAACAAACACCCCATTAAAATAATTTTTACGAGGTATCTTCCAATGGATATTGAAACACATTAAAAAGGCATCATTCTAAAACAAGTTCAGAATGATGCCTTTCCTTATCACCTTTTCTTTCAAAACATATCTAAAATGCAAGTCTTTTCTTAAAAAATTGCTCCCAACGCACCGAAAGCTCCCATACTTACAGCCGCCATGATAATACCGGCCAGAATTACGCCCAGCATAACGGCAATCACGCTGGATTTGAAATCCATATCCAGAATGCTGGCCGCCAGCGTTCCTGTCCATGCACCTGTTCCCGGAAGTGGAATGCCTACAAAGAGCAGCAGGGCTACGAAGAGGCCTTTTCCTGCTTTCTCCTGCAGCTTTTTACCGCCTCTTTCCCCTTTATCCAGACACCAGGTAAAAAATTTTCCGATAACCGGTTTGTCAGCTCCCCACACCAGCACTTTTCTGGCAAAGAAGTAAATAATCGGAACCGGAAGCATATTTCCGAGAATAGCCACAATATAATACTGTACAAAAGGCAATCCCAGCCCTTCTGCAATGGGAATCGCACCTCGAAGTTCAATCAGGGGTACCATAGAAACAAAAAATACAATCAGGTATTTTTCTAACATAAAACTCTCCTTCTATCCTTTTTCCAACACGCAATGTATCTGTTCCAATATAGCACCCTTTCTCAACCGGCGCAAGCATTTTTCGACAATCCCACGCAGATTTTACACAAGTTTTATATTTTCACATCAGATGGTTCTCTCATCTCCCCAGAAGAACAGAGCCACGGTTCCCGGACCTGTATGGGCACCGATAACCGTTCCGATACTGTTTATTAAGACTTTCCCATCCAGATTCGGAAATTTTTCTTCTATCATATCTGCCACTTTCCGCGCGTCTTCTTCGCAGGCTGAGCAGGATATAAAGCACTTTCCGCTGTAAGCCGTTCCTCCCTTGGCATGCTCCTCCATGCGTTTTACCATTTCCCGGATAACCTGCTTCTTTCCTCTGTATTTGCTTCTGGGAATCAGTTTCCCTTCGGAATTGACATTCATCAGCGGACAGATATTTAACGCCTGTCCTACAAAACCGGAGACTTTGGAAATTCTGCCGCCCCGAATAAAACTGGTCAGGTCTGTAGAAAAGAACCAATGATGCAGCTTGTTTCTGTTTTCCTCCAGCCAGGAAACGTTTTCTTCCAGGCTCAGTCCTTCCTGCTGCTTTGTCAGAGCCATGTCCACCAGCATACCGTATCCGGAAGAAGCAGACAAAGAATCAATAATCCTGACTTTTCTGCCCGGATATTTTTCTTCCATCTGCACTTTTGCAATATTGGCAGAATTAATACTTCCGGAAATACCGCTTGACAGTGTCAGATGCAAAATATCCAGACCTTTCTGAAGAATCGGCTCAAACAATTCCATATACTGCTGGGTATTTACCTGAGCCGTGGTAGGTTCTGCCCCATCGGCGATTTTTTTATAAAATTCCTTAAAAGGCATGGATTTTCCCAAATCATCGGGATACTGCACGCCGTCCATCAGGAAATTAAAACATACAAAAGGTATCTTTTTCTCTTCAAAATACTGCGCTGGCATATCTGCTGTGGAACAGCAGGTAATCTGATATTCGCTCATAAGGTTTTCCTCCTCTGCATTCTTGCTTTTTGCATTCCTATTTTAACACTTTACCTGGAAATTGACTAGAGCATTTCCAAAAGTCCCGAAAGCCCCTGTTCTTCGTAAATGCCTTTGTAATATTCCACTTCCCGTTCAATAATTCCATCAATGACCTGAATGCCCAGCAGTTCTACAGGCGCTTTATCATCTGTAAGAATATATTCCCCTTTTTCGCAGGGCGTCAGCTGCTGTGAAACCTCATACATCAGGTTCTGCAGTTCTCTGTCCCGTATTTTTGCAGTATTCTTTTCCAGATTTTCCTTAATTTCACGGTTGGCCGAAGCGAAAAGTTCCCGGTTGGTGGTTCCTTCCACATCTGCTGTATATACAGCAGGAAAGACCTCAGAAATGGTATCTGACAGATAATCGTTGATATTTCCCTCTCCTTTTGCCTGCATATTCATATTAACCACCATGACTCCGTCTGTATGCAGATGCTCCTTCACCAGAGTAAAAAATTCCCTGCTTGACATCTGAAAAGGAATGGTAATGTCCTGGTAAGCATCCACCATAATCACATCGTATTTTTTATCCACTGCCTGAAGATAGGCTCTTCCGTCATAGGTCGTCACGTTTACATTTTGAGGCAGGTCAAAATATTCTCTGGAAAGATCTGTAATCTTCTCATCAATTTCCACACCCTCCATAGACAGATTGTGAAAATAAGCCTGACACTGTCTGGCATAAGTTCCGCTTCCCATACCCAGAATTAATACTTCCAATTTCTC
This sequence comes from Blautia sp. HCN-20427, assembly GCF_037890365.1. Lineage (NCBI taxonomy): Bacteria > Bacillati > Bacillota > Clostridia > Lachnospirales > Lachnospiraceae > Blautia > Blautia sp. HCN-20427. The sequence continues at coordinate 38,921 of NZ_JBBKBX010000007.1, forward strand.
TTTCTCCCCGGTATCTGCCATCAGGGGCGCAGCCATGGCCGTGTCGTAATACATACCGGTAAGCCCTTTTTCTTTTTGCATTACAGACTGTACGCCAAAGAGCACATTGGTAGACAACACCACATTTTCTTCTGTTTCTTTTACCTGCAGATAATTGTAGACAGACTCTCCCTCATATAAAAGGTCCTGTTCCCAGAATGCAAAATGACTGCGGTTTCCCAGCACTGCACATAAAAGAAAAACCACGAGAGCTGCTGCACAGCTGCGTTTTTTCTTTCCTGTCTGAAAGAAATAAATCAGTGCAAGCACCAGCAATACACCGGAAAAAATGAGAAAGGTAACCGCCGTTCCCACGGCCGGAATGGTGACAAAGGTAGGAAGAAAGGTTCCGATAATACTTCCGATGGTATTGAATGCACCTAAAGTTCCCACAATCTTCCCGTTGTCTTCCAGACTATCCACCGTGTACTTTGCCAGAGAAGGGGTAACCGTTCCCAGCAGAAACAGCGGAAATACAAAAATAATCATGCAGGCTGCAAAAGCCGCAAGAATCAGAAAATTGTTGCTCACTGTGAATATCAGAAGTCCGGATACTCCCAGAATAATATATTTTCCCACCACGGGAATCAGGGCAATCCATACCGCCGCGATTAAAATTCTTCTGTACAGCCGGTCCGGATTGGGGTCTTTGTCTGCGCTTCGTCCGCCCCAGATATTTCCCAGAGCCATAGCTATCATAATCGTTCCGATAATAATGGTCCACACAATCTGGGAAGAACTGAAATAAGGAGCCAGAAGTCTGCTGGCTCCCAGTTCCACAGCCATAACCGCCATACCTGCAAAAAATTCTGTGAGATACAGATAATATTTATTGCTCAAAATTGATTTCTTTTCCATACACGCCTCCTGTCTGTACTTGAAAACAGACGGGGCTGCCCCATAAACACTTATGAGATAACTCCGCCTGCCTGTTTTTTACTGAAAAGATGCTTTATCCTTATAGTTTAAAGCAATATACGTTTTTCCTCTGTTCAGCTTGATTTCTTTACCGGACTGGTCATAGAAAGACAGATAGGACTCCTCGTTATTACTTTCCTTAGACCAGTGGATTTCCTGAACACCTCCGTTTGATACATAATATCCTTTGGAATTTTCAGAACCATCCCAGTCCAGTTCCTTATGCCCCACCTCATCTCTTACGGAAATGTCGGTTTCCAGTACAAATACATTGGTAAAAGCCAGCTGTTCTCCTGTCTTTCCATCCGTCTGAGGGGTATTGTTAATCTGCTTTAAGTATACCTTTTTCTCTGCATCATAGGTAAACTGGGAAGACTGTGCGCCAAACTGAATATCCACGCTGGTACAGTCTTTTCCCTCCGGTTTCACCTGCTCGTCCATACCGTTAAAGGGAAAAGCAGTTCCCTTTTTCTCCTCTTTTAAATCTGTCCGCAGATGGTTTGCTTCAATATAAGCCGGAAGTTTGGTTCCGTCAAAGTAACCGGTGTGTTCCAGAGAATATCCCTGGTTTAATTTCTCCTGGTCTCTTCCAAACAGTCCCCCTGTGTTGGTAATTCCTTCAATCTGGTCTAAATCCAAAGCTTCCAGATACTCTGCTATGGTATCATCAATTCCCCAGTTGACATAGAAGGCGTCAAAGCCCTGAGATAAAGCCGGGAAGTAATAACGACAGCTTCGGATAGGGCAGATTTGCGGTACTTTGGTGTAGTCTCCGTACAGCGCCATAAATCTGGTGGCATCTCCCTCTACAGGAATTTCAAAAATCACATCCGCCTGGGACACCCCATACTGGGGCATTGCTTTCTGCACATTGTTGACCATAACCGCCACCGGACGCTTGCCAACGGCACCTTCTGATAAATCAGCCAGTCCGGTAAGCAGGTTCTGATTGGCAGGTATCTCTTCCTGCTTCACCTCTGCCCCTTCTACAGACTGGGATTTGTCCTCCTGTGCCTCTTCCTGTACGGTTTCTTTTGGTTCCTCTTTGGAGGTTGTCTCTTTTTTCCCACAGCCTGCTGTACCTAAAAGTACCAGCGCCGAAGCTATCAGAAGTATTTTTCTGTATTTCATAGATAACTTTCCCCCTTTAGATTTCAGCAATAACCTCCACTTCACAAAGCACGTTCTTTGGCAGTGTTTTCACCGCCACGCAGGAACGAGCCGGTTTTCCGGTAAAATATTTTCCGTAAACTTCATTAAAAGCGCCAAAATCTCCCATATCTGCCAGAAAACAGGTTGTCTTCACAGCTTTCTCATAGCTGCTTCCCGCTGCCTTCAACACTTCTCCCAGGTTTTTCATAACCTGCTCTGCCTGCTCCTCTACCGTAGTTCCCATAATTTCACCGGTCGCCGGGTTTAAGGGAATCTGTCCGGAGGTAAATACCATACCGTTTATGACTATTGCCTGTGAATAAGGTCCAATTGCTGCAGGTGCTTTTTCTGTACTGATTACTTTCATGTTCTGTCTCTCCTCGCTTCCTGAATTTTCTTTTTTCTCATTATAAGCCCCACCCTCTAAAAGAGCAAGTATTTCAGATATTTTCTCCCCAGAATCTTTTGATTTTTTCTCCCACATTCTGTGCATTGCAAACCTCATAATGCTGCCATTCCGGCGGGAACAAATCCCGGTAAGTTCGTTGCAGAAACCTCTCATCTAAGAGCAGCACTACCCCTTTATCTCCCTTCGTTCTAATGACTCTTCCGGCTGCCTGTAAAACCTTGTTCATGCCTGGATACCGATAGGCATAATCAAAGCCCCTCTGTTCCCTCTTGTCATAATATTCCTTCAGAATTTCCCGTTCACACCCTACCTGTGGAAGCCCTGTGCCAATGATGGCTGCACCGATAAGCTTTTCCCCTGTAAGATCTATACCCTCTGAAAAAATACCACCCATGACACAGAAACCAGCCAGCGCCGTACTCTGTTCTTCCTCAAAACAGGCCAAGAATTCTTCTCTCTCCTGTTCTGACATACCGCTTGTCTGACAGATGCACTCCACCGGAAGCCCATTCTGCTCTACCTGCTGTTTAAAGATTGCATGAATGTCCTCCAGCATACGGTAAGAGGGAAAGAATATCAAATAATTTCCTTTCTTCGCAGAAACCATCTGCAGAAGATACGCTGCCATCCGCTCATATTCGGACTGTTCCCTTCTGGTGTATTTACTGCTTACATCATTGGCAACCAGCACTTTTAAATGCTCCCTGGGAAATGGGGAACTGGCACAGATGGCATAGTCGTCGTCCCGCATACTGAACAAGGAACGATAATATAAAAGCGGCAGAAACGTCCCGGAAAAAAATACGGTTCCTCTGCCTCTGCTCATACATTCCTGCAGATTTTTCCTTGGATTGACGCAGAACAGGGTCAGCAAAAATCGGCCCTCCTCACCGTAATGAGTATAAATCACATAATTTTCATCGGTCAGTTCATACATATTCAGAAAATGACGCACTTCAAAAGAAAATTCCAGCACAGCCTTCTGTACCTTTTCCTCATGCTCTTTCTCCAGGAAGTTTTCCATTTCCCCCAACAAATTCATAAGCTGCAGGGAAAGCCCTCCGATATTTTCCAATACCTCATAGTTTTCACATTCTCTTTTGTATTCTAACATCAGCTTATTACACCGGTTCAAAACCCGGAAAAGCCGGATGCTGTGACCCTTGACGGCCTTGGCGGTTTCCAGAAAATCCTCTTTGCAGAGCATGGCGCTGTACATCTTTCTTCCCCTGTCCACCAGATTATGCGCTTCATCTATGAGAAAAAGATAATCTCCCTTCACACCGTCACCGAAAAAGCGTTTTAAATGCACCTTGGGGTCAAAGACATAGTTGTAGTCACAGATAATAGCATCCGTCCAGGTGGAAATGTCCAGACACATCTCATAAGGGCACACCTGATACTTCTCTGCCTGCAAAAGAAGATCCTCCCGCAAATATGTATCCTTTTCCTGCAGAATCTCAAACACTGCGTCATTCACCCGGTCAAAATGCCCCTTGGCCACAGGACATTTTTCAGGATTACATTCCCCGTCTCCGCTGAAGCAAAGCTTATCCTTTGCAGTAATGGTCAGGGTTTTATAAGAAAGCCCTTTGCTTTTTAAAATGGCAAAGGCTTCCTCCGCCACGGTTCTGGTAATGGTCTTTGCTGTCAGATAAAAAATTTTGTCTCCATATCCTGCTCCTACAGCCCGGACGGCGGGAAAAACCGCCGCCATGGTCTTGCCGATTCCCGTAGGCGCCTGTATAAAAAGCTGCCGGCCGGCCGCCATCGTGTGATACACGCCCGATACCAGACTGCGCTGCCCCTCCCGGTAAGGATAAGGAAACTCCAGCCCTTCCATGGATTCTCTTCGGGCAATTCGCCTGCGGTACTGAAATTCTGCCCATTTATAATATTCATTTATCAAGTCTTCAAACCATTTCTTCAGATAGCTGTGGGGAAAGGTTTCCTGAAAGCGCTTGATTTCTTCTGACTCCAGGTGACAGTAGGTCATCTGCACCTCAATTTTCTCCAGATGCTTCTGACTTGCATAAAAATATGCATAACACATAGCCTGTGCTTTGTGTACCAATACAGGCTCTTCCAGAAACTGCAAATCCATGTAAACGCCCTTAATTTCATCAATGGCTGTGCGTTCCTCTTCTTCTATAATACCGTCTGCCCGGCCTTCCACGGCAATCACAAATTCCTGATATTCCTGCTCCCATTTCAACGGCACCTCTGCCCGATAAGAAGTCTTCATCTGTTTTTGGATTTTCCGGTGTATTTTGCTGCCTTTGATCATAGCATCCCTGTCTGCCTGAAAGGTTCTTCGGTTGTCCAGATTTCCGCTCCTCAGGATAAATTCTACCAGATTGCGGACTGAAATTTTAATCACTTCTTTTTCTTTGTTCATCATACATACCATTATAACACCCGCCTGTGTGTACGTCAAAAAACCGCTTCTCCCAAAGGAAAAGCGGTCTTAGCCAATACATATTTGCGAATGTGTGTTGTACTGGGCTCCAATACTCATCATGAAATTTTATGCAACAGCAAATTTATCCAGGTAGCTGTTAAATTTCTCGTCGTGGCCATTGCATCTTACGGTAAGAATTCTTGTCAAATCCATGCTCAGGACACCTAAGATTGATTTTGCGTCAATAATTACTCTGTTATAAAATATGTCAATATCAAAATCACATTTGCTGGCTTCGTTGACAAATTCTTTTACATCTTCTTTTGCAGTCAGTTTAATTTTGCGCTCTACCATAAAACAATCATCCTTTCTATCTGTTAAGATTCAGAAAAATTATCTGGTCTGCAGCATTCCTCTTTCTGCATTATCGGTATTATTACACTGAATTTGCCATTTGTCAACAAATTCCGCCTTATCTGGTACTACCAGTTCTCTTCTGTTTTTTTTGTTATTTTTTACATTTTCTTAACATAGATTGTCTCCCTTTTCATGAATTTTTTTCAAAACTCCTTTAAAAACGCAAAAAAGAACCGGTTACTTATGTGAATACCGATTCTTTTCCACTTGATTTTTTCTGCGTTTTTTCTGTTATTTATGGGAAGATACAGCACCTTAAGGCAGATATTTTTCCACATCTCCCAGATAAGTATTGACCACGCCTGCAAACTGACCGGCATCTACGGCCGCCGCCATCTCCGGGTCTAAAGGCATCTTGCCCATAACCGGAACCTGTACCTCGGCTGCTGCCGCGTCTACTTTGCTTTCTCCGAATACATAGATGGCTTTTCCGCAGTCCGGACATTTCACATAACTGTAGTTCTCTACCAGTCCCAATACAGGCACGTTCATCATTTTGGCCATATTATAAGCCTTTTTCACAATCATCTGTACCAAATCCTGAGGAGAAGATACAATGACAATGCCGTCAATCGGCAGAGACTGGAATACCGTCAGCGGCACATCGCCTGTTCCCGGCGGCATGTCTACGAACAGATAATCCAGTTCCCCCCACACCACATCTGTCCAGAACTGTTTTACCATATTGGCCAGAATCGGACCTCTCCAAATAACGGGAGCGTCCTCCTGTGGAAGCAGCAGGTTAATGGACATGACCTTAATGTCATTGCCTGTCTCCATTGGATAAATGCCGTTTTCATCTGCTACTGCTGCACCTTTTAATCCATACATTCTCGGAATGGAAGGGCCGGTAATATCGGCATCCATAATGCCCACTTTATATCCCCGGTATGCCATTTCATTTGCCAGAGATGCCGTGACAAAGGATTTTCCCACACCGCCTTTTCCGCTGACAACTCCGATGACCTTTTTAATGCTGGAATGCGCATTCAGAGTTTCCTTGGGAATTCCGCCTCCTTTGGCACTGCTGCAGCCTGCACAGCTTTCTTTGCTGCAGGTCTTGCTGTCACATTGTTTTTTTTCTTCACTCATGACTTTTCCTCCTGGTATCTTTGTTTTCTGTATTATTTCATAAAACGGTCAATGGCTTTATTTAATTCTTCCAAAGCTTCTGTATCTCCGTGTTCGATGGCGTCTACGATACAGTGTTCGATATGATCCTGAAGAATTACTTTTCCGGTATTATTAATCGCTGATTTCACGGCAGAAAGCTGTATCAGCACCTCGCTGCAGTCCCTGCCCTCTTCTACCATACGGCGAATAGATTCCAAATGGCCGATTGCGCGGGAAAGACGATTCAGCACTGCTTTGGTATGTGCATGGCTGTGGGTATGCCCGTGACTGTGAGTCACTACGGTTCCATCTTCCAGCACATGGGTGTGTTCCTGATGATGCTTCTGATATTGCTCCATATCCTGCTCCTCCTTTCTCGCACTCACTTCATTATAACAGACCTTGCCGAAAAAGCAATGTTTAAAAGCTTCAAAACCGGGAAAAGGTGTAACGCTGATGGATGGCCGCAGTCATCACATCAAAGACTACACTGCCGTCCTCTTTATCCGTCCGTTCAATGGTCAGCTGTTCTTCATTTTTAAACTTTTCCCTTACATAGCTTTCCAAATCCGCCTGGTCGGGAAGTGCTATTTCTTCTATAAATATATCTCTCATCTGATTTCCGGGACAAAGATTAAACATCTCCCGAATGACCTCGTATTCCTGCATCTGATTTTCCTCCTGAATAATTTGACTTTATTACTCCATTTTACACCATACCACAACCGAAAGTCTACCTCTTGTACACTTTTTAGAAAAAAAGCGAAAAACAAATTGCCAATCCGCGAAATATATCGTATTATGGTATTTATCGAAAACACAGGAGGAATCACAAATGCAGCTTTTAAAGGAACGCATTTTAAAAGATGGAATTGTAAAACCGGGAAACATTCTGAAAGTAGACAGTTTTCTCAATCATCAGATGGATATTCCCCTTATTAATGAGATAGGAAAAGAGTTCAAACGAATTTACGCCGACGCACCTATCACCAAGATTCTCACCATTGAGGCTTCCGGTATCGGCATTGCCTGCATTGCAGCCCAGTATTTCAACGTACCTGTTGTCTTTGCTAAAAAAACCCAGAGCCTGAATTTGGACGGAGAAATGTACTGTACAAAAATCGAATCCTTCACACATAAGAAGGTTTACGATGTCATTCTGTCCAAGAAATTTTTAAATGCCGATGACCATGTACTGATTATTGATGACTTTCTGGCCAACGGCTGTGCTTTAAACGGCCTGATTGAAATTGTACACAATTCCGGAGCCGTTCTGGAAGGCACCGGTATCGTCATCGAAAAAGGCTTCCAGCACGGCGGCGACCTGCTGAGAGAAAAAGGAATCCGGGTGGAATCTCTGGCTATCATTGATTCTATGACGGATGACTCCCTTACCTTTCGTGAATAAGTATTTAAAAATCTGCGGCATTGAACACCCGGTTATTTTCTCTGTGTTCAATGCCGCAAATCTTCTCCCATAACTGGTATGGTTAAATAATTCGAAACTGGATATTTAACAAGTACCAGTTTTGCAGTATAGTAGGAAAAACAAATTAGAAAGGACGCCAATTTTATGAAAACTCATACAAAAACTCTTGTTTTAACTGCTCTTTTCGCGGCCCTCTGCTGCGTAGCCACCATGTCTGTCCGGATTCCCACACCGGGAACAGGCGGATACATTCACCCGGGAGACGCCATTGTCATTCTCTCCGGTGTGGTTCTTGGCCCTCTCTATGGATTCCTGGCTGCCGGCATTGGTTCCTGCATGTCCGACCTTTTGGGCGGATACCTGACTTATGTACCCATTACTCTGCTCATAAAGGGACTGGTGGCCATGACCTCCGCTTTTGCCTATCAGAAACTTTCCCATGCCGGAAAACATTCCTATGCGGGCGTTGCAGCCGGAGGCATTCTGGACATGATTCTGGTGCCCGGCGGATATTTCTGCTTTGAATATTTCCTGTACGGTGCAGGCGCGGCCGCCAGCATTCCCGCAAACCTCATTCAGGGCGCCAGCGGACTTGTCCTGGCTCTGGTACTCTACCCCGTCTTCGCTGCAATCCCGGACGTCAGACGCATTCTGGCAGCCCGGCAAGCTTAAAAATCCCCATCATTACGGACGGTCTTTTATCATTTGATAATAGTGCAGTTCTTCATACCCCAGACGCTCATACAGAGCGATTGCTCTTTTGTTGGTATAAGTAGCCTCCAGGCGGAAACGCTTCGCCTGGGGGTATTCCTTTTCTACCCATGCAAATACCTTGGTTCCATAGCCTTTTCCCCTACAGCTGCTCTTAAAAAACAATTCTTCCAGCCAAATAGCCATACCTCCGGCTTCGTTACTCCAGGTAATGGCAATAAGGAAGTATCCCACAACTCCTGTTTCGTCCTCCAGCATCAGAACTCTGGAATATTCCCGGCTTCTCATACACTCCTGCAGCGTACGCTCAAAATGTTCCTCCGGTACGTCATGGTCACAGGCCGGTCCGCCGTAAAACTCTTTTGCCATGGCAAAAAATTCCTGTCTGTCTTCTTTCCTGATATCTCTGATATGCAACATATTTTTTCCTCTGCTTTCTCTTTATTAATTTGTGATTCATTATAATTTGCTCAAAAATGAAAACACTTTTTTCATCATTTCACAGTCTTCACTGTAAGGACAATTTCCGTAATCACAGTCAATTCTATCCAGTACAAATCCCTCTTCTCCCTGCTCAAATTCTCCTATCGCAGTTCTTGCCATATCGTAATTTTTGCAGTATCCATTGAAAAATTCTTCTCTGATTTCACTCATGTTTTCCCTGCTTCTCCCTTAATGTTTTTAAGTCTACCTGCCGTCCGTCCGGGTGGCCTCCTGCCATATTTTCAACCCTGGAATTATCCAGAAATGAGGCTCGCATAATAGAATTACTGCCGAATTTTTTCCGTATTTTGTCCACTGCCTGATCCATTTTTTCCATTTTTTCATAGTCCGTGGTGTCGAATAGGCTGAGCTGGCGTCCCCTTTCCTCTCTGGATACTTTGCTGGTGTATACTCCCAAAAGCCGTATGGGGGTTCCGTCCCAAAGTTCATCAAACAACTGGCAAACCGCCTCATAAATCTCTCCTGTCAAATTGGTGGGAGCCTGCATCACCTTCTGATGTGATACAGTTTTCATCTCGAAATCCCGAATAGAAACAGACACAACTTCTGCTCTGGCCTCATCTTTTCTGAGGCGTGAAGCCACTGTTTCACAAAGAGAAAGCAGCACCATTTTGGCCGTACTTTCTTCTGTAACGTCAAAGGCAATGGTGGTGCTGTTGCTGTAGCCTTTATTCCCATGAGCATCGCTTTCCACCAGAGAAGCATCTCTGCCATTGGCAAAATTCCAGATGCTTTCCCCTTGTTTTTTCAAATGATTTTTCAGAATTTCCACATCCGTCCGGGCCAGTTCCCCAATGGTATAGATACCCAGTTTTTTCAGTACCTGCTCTGTAGAACGTCCTACAAACAGCAATTCTGATACTGGAAGCGGCCACATTTTTTTCTGAATTTCCTCTTGAAAAAGTGTATGTACACGGTCCGGTTTTTCAAAATCCGAAGCCATTTTCGCCAGATATTTTTTATCGGAAATGCCTATGTTGACCGTAAATCCCAATTCTTTGCTGATACGGTTCTTCAACCTGTGGGCAAAGGCTACCGGCTCGCCAATCAGGTGTTCCATTCCGCTCATATCCATAAAAGCCTCATCAATGCTGTACTGTTCCACATCGGGGCTGTACTCCCTTAAAATCTCCATAAATTTGGCAGAATACTGGCGGTACATGGCATGATGGGCTGGAACTACCGTAAGTCCCGGACACTTCTTTAAGGCATCTGTCAGAGGCTCTCCGGTTCTCACACCACAGGCCTTGGCAGACAGTGATTTTGCCAGAATAATGCCCCGCCTTTTGCTCTTATCCCCGCCTACCGCACTGGCAATCTCCCGTAAATCCACGGTGCCGCCCTGCTCTCTTAAACGGTACACAGCCTCCCAGGATAAAAATGCACTGTTCACATCAATATGAAAAATGACCGTTTTCATAAAATCCAACCTGCCTTCCTAAAATGCCAGTTTCTTTACCGCCCATGCAGCCTGCAGCGCCTCTTCCTCAGTATTAAACCAGGAGAAAGAAAAGCGAATCGTTCCCTGCTTTTCTGTACCCAAAGCCCGATGAATAAGCGGCGCACAGTGCACCCCGGCCCGGACTGCAATGTCATATTCCCGCCAAAGCACATCTCCCATTTCCTTGGAATCATAATCTCTGATATTCAGAGAAACCACTGCCGTCCTGTCTTCGGCTTCAAAATCTCCATATACAGTAACACCGGGAATTTTTTCCACCTGTTCATAAAAAATACGCATCAGGCAGCTTTCATGCTTCTGTATATTCTCTACTTTTGTTTCTTTTAAAAAGTCAAAGGCTGCGGATAATCCGGCAATGCTATGTCCGTTTGCTGTACCCGCTTCCAACGCCTCCGGTATTATAGAAGGGTGCTCTTTCTCAAAGGAATGGATACCACTCCCTCCTACTTTAAAGGGCGGCAATGTAATGTCCTGCCCTACGCACAACCCTCCCGTTCCCTGGGGGCCCAAAAGCCCTTTGTGTCCGGTAAAACACAAAAGCTCAATGCCTGTTTTCCCCATATCTATAGGAATACATCCTCCGCTCTGGGCCACATCTACACCCAGATGTACACCTTTTCCCCTGCATATTTTTCCAATTTCTACAAGAGGAAGTAGATTTCCCGTGACATTGGAGGCATGGGTGCAGAACAACCAGGAGGTCTCCGGGCATATGGCCTTCTCAATATCTTCTGCCAAGATTCTGCCCTTATTATCTGCTTTTACAATCGTTAGCTTCACACCTTTTCGTGCCTTCCTGTACAGAGGACGAAGCACGGAATTATGCTCTGCTTCTGTAGTTATCACATGCATCCCCGGCTTTATTGCTCCCTCTATGGCAATATTCAATGCCTCTGTGGCGTTGCTGGTAAATACGGTCCTTTCAGCCCTCCCTGCTCCGAAAAAAGCGGCTGCTTTTTCCCTGGCTGCATAGATTTCCCTGGCCGCTGCCAGCGCCGGTCCATGCATACCTCTGGCACTGTTTCCTAGTCTGTCCATAGCATCAAAAACAGCTTGTTTTACACATTGGGGCTTTTTAATCGTCGTAGCCGCATTGTCCAGATAAATCATTTTTCTACTCCTGCTTTTCTGATTTTCATATAAGCCTCCTGCTTTGTCAGGACTCTTCCAATCACAGCAAAAGGCGTTTCCATTTCCTTATTTTTCAACGCTTCTAATATAGCGTCTGCGTACTTTTCCTCCACACTCACCAGAAGGCCGCCGGAAGTCTGAGGGTCAAAAATCAGGTCCTCCATGGCTTCCTCAATACCGCTTTCCAGCAATATTTCCGGCTTTTGGTAACGCTTATTCCGGTAGGTTCCCTCCGGCACCAATCCCATAGACGCATAGTCCAGTGCCTCCGGAAGAATGGGCAGCCTGTCTGCCAGGATTTCCAGAGTCACTTCACTGGCTCTGGCAATTTCCAGGCCGTGTCCTGCCAGAGAAAATCCTGTCACATCTGTACAGCAGTGAATGGGAAATTCCTGAAACACATCTCTGGCCTTTTTGTTCAGGGTTGTCATACTCTCGATGACTTTTTTTCGGGCATATTCCGAGGCCAGCTCTGCCTTTACCGCTGTATTTACCAGCCCTGACCCCAGAGGTTTTGTAAGAATCAGCACGTCCCCGGCACGTGCACCCTGGTTTTTCCAGATTTTTTCCGGATGCACAAACCCGGTGACCGCCATACCGTACTTAGGTTCTTCGTCATTAATGGAGTGGCCGCCTGCCAGAACAGCCCCTGCTTCTTTTACCTGATCGGCCCCGCCTGCCAGGATTTCTCCCAGCACATCGGCGCCCAGGCAGTGGGGATAAGCTACAATATTTAAAGCCAGCTTCGGCTCTCCCCCCATGGCATAAATATCACTTAACGCATTAGCTGCGGCAATCTTTCCAAAGGTATACGGCTCGTCCACCATAGGCGGAAAAAAGTCCAGGGTCTGAATCATAGCCAACTCTTCGGAAATCTGATACACAGCTGCATCATCTGAGGTTTCCACCCCTACCAGAAGATTTTCGTTTTGAAATTTAGGCAGTTTCCCTACAACTTCTGCAAGAATCTGAGGGGAAAGTTTGGCAGCGCAGCCTGCGCTTTTTGCAAATTGTGTTAATTTTATTCTCTCTTTTTCCATCTTCTCATTCCACATTTATCTGTACTTCTACCGGACAATGGTCTGAGCCCAAAACTTCTGTGTGAATGGCTGCGCTAACCAGCTTATCTTCCAGTCTTTTAGACGTGCAGAAATAGTCAATGCGCCATCCTGCGTTCTTTTCTCTGGCCTTAAAACGATAGGACCACCAGGAATAAATTCCCGTTTCCTCCGGATAAAAATAGCGGAAGGTATCTGTAAATCCGCTTTCCAGAAATTCTGTAAATTTGCCTCTTTCTTCCTCTGTAAAACCTGCATTTCTTCGATTGGTTTTTGGATTTTTCAGGTCTATTTCCCGATGTGCCACATTCAAATCTCCACACATAATTACAGGCTTTTTCTCATCTAATTTCTTTAAATAAGCACGAAAATCATCTTCCCATTTCATTCGGTACTCCAGTCTTGCCAACTCACTTTGGGAATTAGGTGTATAAACCGTAACCATATAAAAATTTTCATATTCCAGGGTAATGACACGTCCTTCCTGGTCGTGTTCTTCTATACCTATGCCGTATGTCACGGTAAGCGGTTTCTTTTTTGTAAAAATGGCGGTTCCGGAATAGCCCTTTTTCACCGCATAATTCCAGTAACAATAATATCCCTCCGGTGAAAAGTCTATCTGTCCCTCCTGCAGCTTTGTTTCCTGAAGGCAGAAAAAGTCCGCATCTGTTTCCTGAAAATATTCGGTAAAGCCTTTCTGCACACATGCACGCAACCCATTTACATTCCATGAAATAAATTTCATTATCGGTCTCCTTTTCTTGTCTTTTTGCACATCTTTCTTTTTATTATACACTATTTTTTCTCCCTTGCGAAGTCAAAAACTTTTGGTAAATCACTTTACGAATCCCGAAAGCAGAGTATATAATAAGAAGTACATTAAAATTTGTTATGCAAGAAAAGGAGAACTACAATGGGTGGAATATTTGGAGTAGCTTCTAAGTCAAGCTGTACTTTGGATTTATTTTTCGGAACAGATTATCATTCTCATCTGGGAACCAAACGCGGCGGTATGGCCGTATATGGACCAAACGGCTTCAGCCGCTCGATTCACAACATCGAAAACACTCCCTTCCGTACCAAATTTGACGGAGATTTGGACGAACTGGAAGGAACTGCCGGTATCGGCTGTATTTCCGACAATGAACCACAGCCACTTCTGGTGCAGTCTCATCTGGGCAGTTTTGCCGTTACAACGGTAGGTAAAATTAACAACATGAACGAACTGGTAGATATTTCCTACAAAAATGGCTGTACCCACTTTCTGGAAATGAGCGGCGGCAGCATTAACCCTACGGAAATGGTGGCCTCTTTGATTAATCAGCAGGCAACTATTGTGGACGGTATCCGCTATGCCCAGGAACTGATTCAGGGATCCATGACACTTCTGGTTTTAACTCCGGAAGGCATCTATGCAGCCAGAGACCGTATGGGACGTACTCCAATGATTATCGGGAAAAAGGACGGCGCACACTGTGCTTCTTTTGAAAGCTTTGCCTACTTAAATCTGGGCTATGAAACGTTGCGTGAACTGGGTCCCGGAGAAATTGTTTTCCTGACACCGGAGAGCGTGGAAACTCTTTCCCAGCCATTAAATGAAATGAAAATCTGTTCCTTCTTATGGGTATATTACGGATATCCTACCTCTACCTATGAAGGCATCAACGTGGAAAATATGCGTTACGAATGCGGTAAAAAGCTGGCTCAAAGAGATGCGCAGAGAGATGATGTCAACCCGGACCTGGTTGCAGGCGTTCCGGATTCCGGTATCGCCCATGCCATCGGCTACGCCAATGAATCCGGCATTCCGTTCTCCCGCCCATTTATAAAATATACACCGACCTGGCCCCGTTCCTTTATGCCATCCCGACAGGAACAGCGAAACCTCATTGCCAGGATGAAACTAATTCCTGTGGAAGCTTTAATTAAAAACCGCAGCCTGCTGCTCATTGATGACTCCATTGTCCGCGGCACACAGCTTCGGGAAACCACAGAATTTCTGTACAACAGCGGTGCAAAGGAAGTTCATATCCGCCCGGCCTGCCCGCCACTCCTTTTTGGCTGTCCGTTCCTGAACTTCTCCCGTTCCAAATCCGAAATGGATTTGATTACCAGAAGAATCATTGCAGCAAGAGAAGGGGAAACGGTCAGCCGTGAAGTGCTGGATACCTACGCCGATCCGGATTCCCAGAACTATAAAGAAATGCTGGAGGAAATCGGAAGACAGTTAAACTTTACTACCCTGCATTTCCATCGGTTGGATGACTTGCTGTCCTCTATTAATATTGAACCTTGCAAAGTATGTACTTACTGCTTTAACGGAAAAAAATAGCATAAATAATTGCCGTACGAAATACATAGTTAAACAATTGTTTCGTACGGCAATTTTATTTCCATATGCATCTAAGACTACACCAGCAATTTTAGTATCTCCAGACTCCTAAATTCCTTCTCCACATACCGTTTCCGGTACGCCCGCATAACTCTTCCCACCTCTTCCAGCACTTCCCTATTCACGGTAAAGGAGTACAGTTTTTCCAGTTTGGCTGCAATAATAAACTGCAGAGTATAGAGCGCCGAGGGGCTGATATGTATCAATCCTTTTTCCGCCTGGCCGCAGTTTTCACAGAAAACACCCGACTGTTCTACAGAAAACCAACAGATATTTTCCGTACTTCCGCAGTCTCTGCAGGCAAAAACCGAGGGATATTCCCCGTTTATTGTCATGGCTTTCAGCTCAAATACATAGCGTATGAGGGCGTTCTCCATCTGCTGCTTTACCAGCGCTTTCAGCGTCACATACAGCAGGTTCAGCATCTGCTTTTCGTCCGTATTTTCACTGGAATAATACTCTGCCAGTTCCAGAAAATAAAAGCCATAATACACTCCCGGCTGTATAGAAGCCAGTTCTGAAAAGTATTCCATTACGGAAGCGGAACGCATCTGATACGAAGTTCTGCCCTCATACAAAAAGAACGAGCCAAAAACAAAGGGATTGGCCACCGCCAGAAGGGGGCTGTTCTGTCTTCTGGCCCCCTTGGCAAATACGGTGATTTTCCCTCTCTCCTTCGTAAGCATCACCAGTCTTTTGTCATATTCTCCAATGGGCATGGAAGACAGTACCATGCCGGTCACAGTAATGAAATCGCTCATCAGATTTCCTTCTTGTCGTATCCGAAATTCTTAATCAGGTAATCACTGTCTCTCCAGTCCTTCTTTACCTTGACCCAGAGTTTCAGATTTACTTTCATATCCAGCATTTTTTCAATCTCAAACCGGGCTGCACTTCCGATTTTTTTCAGCATGGCGCCTTGTTTTCCTATGATAATTCCCTTATGAGAATCCCGTTCACAGATAATGGTGGCATCAATATCTACCAGATTTCCCTGAGAGCGTTCTTTCATCCGGTCAATGGTCACTGCAATTCCGTGAGGAATTTCCTCATCCAGTGTACGCAGCGCTTTTTCCCGAATCATCTCTGCCACAATCTGTCTTTGCGGCTGGTCTGTCACAGTGTCCTCATCATAAAACTGCGGTCCATAAGGCAGGTATTTAAAAATACATTCCAGAAGTGTGTCCAGGTTCTGGGAACGAAGAGCCGATACCGGTACAATCTCCGCAAAACTGCAGATATTGCGGTATGATTCAATAAAACCCGCAACTTCACTTTTCTTTACGGTGTCCACTTTATTGATTACCAGAATCACCGGAAGCTTACACAGCTTCAATTGCTCTGCAATATGCCGCTCTCCTGCACCGATAAAATTGGTTGGCTCTACCAGCCACAGAATCACATCCGCGTCTTTAAAAGTTCTCTGGGCAACATTTACCATATATTCTCCCAGTTTGTTTTTAGCCTTGTGAATTCCCGGTGTATCCAGAAATACCACCTGGCCCCGTTCATCTGTATAAACCGTTTGAATTTTATTCCTGGTGGTCTGGGGTTTTCTGGATGTAATGGCAATCTTCTGTCCGATTAAATGATTCATCAACGTGGATTTTCCCACATTGGGCCTGCCTATAATGGCTGCAAAGCCCGATTTAAAATCTGCGTTCATACATTCTCCTTTTTACAGTAAGTGTCTGACCTCGCCAAACACCTTTTTCTCCTGTTCTATTTTCTCTTCACTGCCAATGACACAGATACGGTTCTGTTCCATCATGGCGTCTACAATGCCTGCCAGACGGCGTATATCTTCCGGCTGTGCATTTAAAATTTCGCTGCGCTCTTTCTGTAAGTCCTCTTCCGTCAGATTGGAAAACCAGGCATTTAAAGACATATTCCCCTTGGCTGACGGAGTCAGAGGTGTGTCGATTTCGCTGATTGTTCCGATAATGTATTTTGTCATTTCTCTTTCATCTGCATCAAAAGAGCGGATAAAATCTCCTGTCTTTTTAAACACTGCCAGTGTTTTCGTAAGGTTCGGGTCGCGGTAAGATACCAAAAATCCGTCTCCGTTTCGTCTGAAAGAACTCATACAGCCATACGCACCGCCCTTCACGCGGATATTCATCCAGAGATATTCATAACTTAACATGACTTTCAGTATCCGAAGGGCGCCTGTATAGGCAAAACCTGCCTCTGCAAAATTGCCGGCCGCTGCTACATACTGCACCTGTCCGGAGGTTTTGAAGCCCTCGTTTTTGACTTCAAACTGTGTTTTTGTTGCTCCTGTTTTTACAGCAGAAGTATAAAGAACGCCCTTTAACTGCTCTACTTCTTTTTCCAGATATGCATATCCCTCCTCATCTGCCGTATAGCTTACCAACAGATTTTCCGGTCTGAAAACATAGTGCATCAATCCTTTGAGATTTGCAATAATCTCCTGCTTTTTCTCCTGAAAATTCTTTTCCATCTCATCTACAAATTTGTAAAAATCAATGCCTGCTACTCTTTCCTGGAAATTAGAATTTTCAGAAAAATAGGAAAGTGCCCGCATAACTGCTGTGCTGTGTCCGGCAGAAGCCAGGTTCATCTGCAGTCTGGATTTCATTTTTGCAAGGATTTCATAAAGCCGTTTTTCATCATCCAGATGAGAGGTACAAAGAATTTCTCTTATCATTTCAAAAACAAAGGGTAAATCTTTATACAAAGTTTTCGCCCGAATCCCCATCACTTGTGTGGTCTTTTGGTTGTCCTTTGCATCTCCGAATACCTGAATTCCAAAGGCAATTCCACCGCTTCTGGCATTGATTTCATTAAACAGTTCTCCGTATTTGTAATGTTCCGTATCTACATAACCTAGCACGGATTTCAGAATTCCGAGATAGGGAATCAAATCCTGAGGTACCTGTTTTGTATCAAAGAGCAAATCCAGATACCCGATGCCGTTAGTATAAAGGTTGTGGTGAAGAATCCGGGTATCTCCCACCTTTTTTTCTGTATTGTATAGCTTTGCCGCTTCTGTGCCGATATCGCTTCTTTTCAGCAGTGGAATGGTACGAAGGGCTTCCTCTGTCTCCGGCTCATCCTGGTATTTCTTTAAGTGTCTGGTATCTGCAGCAATTTTGCTGATTTCCTCTTTGCTTAAAGATGCTTTGTAAGCCGCCAGCTTTTCTTCCAGCTTTTTGTCTGTTTCCGCAGCCAGTCCTCTTTTGGGATTTACCACTACAATAGAAGCATGGGTATTCTCCAACAGATATTTTTCAATCAGTTCTTCAAAGTATCCGGTATCTGCTTTTGCTTTCAATTTTTCGAAAATATCCAGACGCATTACCTGGTCAAAAGGCCGGTTATCATCATATAACCAGCTGTCAAACACGTCAATGCCGTACATCAGTCCTTTGGGGAAGGAGGAGAAGTCCGCCTCACGGAAACGGAATTCCATATAATTAATGCCCGCTGCAATGGCCTTTTTGTCTACTCCGTTTTTCACAATCTCTTTCAGTGTATCCTGAATCAGAGACACAAAGCGTTCCTTATCCTCAGGTCTGGCATTTTTCGCTACAATGGAAAAGAAGGGCTGATAGATACCGTCTTCATAAGAGCCCATAATATCCTTTCCGATTCCCTTATCTAAAAGCACCTGCTTTAAAGGCGCCCCGGGTGCGCTTAGAAGGGTATAATCCAGCACTTCAAAGGCTGTACAGGTTTCCACATCCAGGCTGTCTCCCACAACCACATTGTAGGAAAGGTAGGAATTATTTTCCTCCGGCTCATTTTCTGTAATAGAATATTCCATTTCCAGTTCCCGCACCGCCTCAAAGGGATTTTGCCGGGGAATTTCCGAGTGTACGGGAATTTCATCATATTTGCCCAGATATTCCTTGTCCATCCAGTTCAGCCGCTCTTCCATGTCCATGTTTCCGTAAAGATAAATATAGCTGTTGGCCGGGTGATAATAGCGGCTATGGAAAGAAAGAAAGTCGGAATACTTCAGCTCAGGAATATATTTCGGGTCGCCGCCGGACTCTACACCATAAGGAGTATCCGGAAACAGAGAATTGAAAATTTCTCTTTCCAACACGTCCTCCGGTGAGGAAAAAGCGCCCTTCATTTCATTATAAACCACGCCATTTAACGTAATCGGCCCGTCTTCCTCTTCCAGTTCATAGTGCCAGCCTTCCTGACGGAAAATTTCTTCTTTTTCATAAATATTTGGAAAAAATACCGCGTCCAGATACACATGCATCAGGTTTTTAAAATCCTGTTCATTGCAGCTGGCAATGGGATACATGGTCTTATCCGGATACGTCATGGCGTTCAAAAATGTATTCAAGGAACCCTTCACCAGTTCTACAAAGGGGTCTTTTAACGGGTATTTTTCGGAACCGCACAATACACTGTGTTCCAAAATATGCGCCACACCAGTACTGTCGGAAGGCGGGGTGCGGAAAGCGATATTAAATACTTTATTGTCATCATCGTTTTCCAGAAGCATCACTCTTGCACCGCTTTTTTTATGTTTCAGCAGATAACCTTTTGAATGAATATCCGGGATATCCTGCGTCAATACCAGCTCATAAGCCGGAACCTGCTCGATTCTCATAGTCTTTCCTCCGTATTCTTTTCTGTCTTCATACATAGCATATAGTATAACACAATTTATGTTTTCTTGATAGGGGTTTTCCTATCAGAAAAGGCAGCCAAAGCCACCCGCATTTCAAAAATGCCGATGTCCAGGCCGCCTTTTTGCATTTTGTTTTCATTTACAATTTTGAATAACCGTATCCATTTACAATGGCATCTATCCTTTCTTTTCGCTGACACATGGGGCATTTTTCCGCCGGATAAGATTCATAATCGGGAATGTCCTGCTTATCATATACTGCATTTATTTCAATTCCCGCCACTTTGTTCACCGCACTGAAAATTGCGGAGACTCCCTGTATTTTGCCCCCATAATACAGCACGGTTTCCATACACTGCCGCAGTGTTGTCCCCGTAGTAATGGAACCCATCAAAATCACCGTATTCCTGTTTTTTACCATGTTTTGCGTATTATCCCTGAAAAGCATTTGCCCATTGGCATGAAATTCCGGTGTTACAATGTAAATGGTCTTGTGCGCATTCATGGATAAAACACCGGCTTTGGCCAGTTCCTCTGCCAGAAAGGCACCTACAACTTCCAATCCGTCCAGACAAATAATACTGTCTACCGGTGTTGTCGCCTCATATTTGGCAGACAGCAGCCTTGCAATTTGGGCCGCCTCCGCACATCTGGTTTTCATCGTGGTCATATCCAGATAATGAGTGATATGGGACTGGGACGTTATAAAATGTCCCGATATAATTTTCAGCTGAATCTTTTCGTCCCCTTTTGCATACGCCTTAAACATTCTTGCCTCCATATCCATAAAAATCCCTCCCATCTTTTGACAGAATATCTCTTTTTTCTGCTATTCGCCCTCAAATTTTCTGATAATTTAATTATATCACGGTTTTTATGCAAAAGAAACAAAAATCTTTTCTTTTATATTTTTTCTTGACTATCTGGAAGTAATGTGCTATTTTATTGCTTAATCAAAAAATGAAAGGAAGTGAAGATTTTCATGGACGACGATCCTGATACGAATTGTATTAAAACACTGATTTCCTCTCCATGTGAGATTATGAATAGATAACGGAACAGCTGCACAGATAGCATTACTGTCTGTGGGGCTGTTCCGTTTTGCATTTTATTTCACAAACTTTACAATTTTATCTTACAGGAGGAACATTATGATTAGTTCATTTTTTTTATTAGCAATACTTATTTTACTAAATGCTGTTTTCGCAAGTGCGGAAATTGCAGTCATTTCCATGAATGAAACAAAGTTGAAAATGCTCACAGAACAGGGAAACAAGAAGGCTGTAAAACTGACGAAGCTAACCCGACAGCCGGCACGTTTTCTGGCAACCATTCAGGTAGCCATTACCCTGGCAGGCTTTTTAAGCAGTGCCTTTGCAGCGGACTATTTTGCCCAGCCTCTGGTGGACACGCTTCTGCAGGCAGGCGTGCCCATCTCGGAACAGGTGTTAAGTTCGCTGTCTGTTATTGTCATTACCATTGTTCTATCTTATTTCAGCCTGGTTTTCGGAGAACTGGTACCGAAACGAATTGCTATGAAAAAGGCAGAAACTCTGGCCTTATCCCTGGCGGGGATTCTGTATACGGTTTCTAAAATCACCGCCCCTCTGGTATCTCTTTTAACGGTATCTACCAATGTAGTTTTAAAACTGCTCGGCATAAATCCGGAAGAAACGGAAGAACAGGTAACCGAAGAGGAAATCCGTATGATGCTTTCAGAAGGCAGTCAGCAAGGTACCATTGCCAAAGACGAAACAGAAATGATTCAGAATGTTTTTGACTTTAATGACACCAGTGCAGAACAGATTTGCACACATCGAATTGACGTACTTTCTCTAAATTACGAAGACAGTTTAAATACATGGGAAACTATTATTTTTGACAGCCGTCATACTTATTACCCTGTCTATCGGGAAAATACGGACAACATCGTAGGTATTCTGGATACCAAGGACTACTTTAGAACAAACACCAAAACAAGAGAATATATTCTGAAACATGCCTTGGATACTCCCTGGTTTGTACCCGAGAACATTAAGGCAAACGTACTGTTCCAGGAAATGAAGAAATCCAGAAAATATTTTGCCGTGCTGATAGACGAATATGGCGGCATGTCTGGAATCATCACCCTTCACGACCTGATTGAGGCTCTGGTTGGTGACTTGTATGAACTGGAAGATGATTTGCAGCGTCCGGAAATTATACAGATATCAGAAAACACCTGGAA
Source organism: Blautia sp. HCN-20427 (assembly GCF_037890365.1). Classification (NCBI taxonomy): domain Bacteria; kingdom Bacillati; phylum Bacillota; class Clostridia; order Lachnospirales; family Lachnospiraceae; genus Blautia; species Blautia sp. HCN-20427. The sequence goes on from NZ_JBBKBX010000007.1 coordinate 60,902, forward strand.
CATTCTGGGCAGCGCCAGTCTTGACGATGTAGCAGAAGCCGTAGGTATCAAGCTGCCTGTTGAACGCTACGATACTTATAACGGGTATGTCTGTGATATTATAGGACGAATCCCAAACCGCGGAGAAAGCTTCACCTGTGAGGCTGATGGACTGAAAATACAAGTACATACGGTGGAGAATCATTGCATTGGGGAGACTACGGTCACGCTGGCGTAAATATCTCCTCTTATCAAAAAGGACTCCCTCCCCGCAGTCGCCTGCGGGAGGGAGTCCTTTCAACCGTTTGGACACATTTATAACATTTCAGTTAATGGAATTACTCTTCTGTTTTTCCGTACAGAGTAACCAGTTTGTTCAGATATTCGTATCTTTCCTTAGCTTCAGACTCATTCTTAGCAAACAGTCTAGCTGCTTTTTCCGGATTAGAACGTTTCAGAGAATTGTAGCGAACTTCTCCGTCTAAGAATTCCTGGTATCCTTCTGCTGCTGGTGCTTTAGAATCCAGAGAGAATTTGTTTTCTGCTGCTGGGTTGAAGCGGAAGTTGTGCCAGTATCCACATTTAACTGCTAATTCTTCTTCTGTCTGAGCTTTGCTCATACCTTTCTTGATACCATGGTTGATACATGGAGCGTAAGCAATAATCAGAGATGGTCCCGGATATGCCTCCGCTTCAGCAATTGCTTTTACAGTCTGGTTGAAGTCTGCACCCATAGCAATCTGAGCAACGTATACATAACCATAGCTCATAGCGATAGAAGCCATATCTTTCTTCTTCACTTCTTTACCGCCTGCTGCGAACTGTGCGATAGCACCTGTCGGTGTAGATTTAGAAGACTGTCCACCTGTGTTGGAGTAAACTTCTGTATCGAATACCATAACGTTGATATCCTGTCCGGAAGCTAATACGTGGTCAACGCCACCAAAACCGATGTCGTATGCCCAACCGTCACCACCGAAGATCCACTGGGATTTCTTAGCTAAGAAGTCTTTGTTCTTAACGATGTCTTTGCATACGTCACAATCAACACCTTCTAATGCTGCAACTAATTTATCTGTAGCTGCACCGTTTGTAATTCCGCTTCCGAATGTATCTAACCATTCCTGACAAGCAGCTTTTACTTCTTCAGAAGATCCTTCGTAAGCCATTACAGACTCAACTTTTTCTTTTAATCCGCCACGGATAGCTTTCTGAGCTAATAACATACCGTATCCGAATTCAGCGTTATCTTCGAACAGAGAGTTAGACCATGCAGGACCCTGTCCTTTTGCGTTTACAGTGTATGGTGTAGATGGTGAGGAGTTACCCCAGATAGAGGAACAGCCTGTTGCGTTAGCAATGTACATTCTGTCACCAAATAACTGTGTGATTAATTTAGCGTAAGGTGTTTCTCCACAACCTGCACAAGCTCCTGAGAACTCAAGTAACGGCTGTTTGAACTGAGAACCTTTTACTGTATTTTCTTTGAATTTAGCGATAACATCTTCTTTAACCGGTAATGTTACACCGTAATCGAAGAATTTCTGCTCGCCTGCATTTGCTTCCATGTTTGCCATAACAAGCGCTTTTGCACCCTTCTTACCTGGGCAGACATTAGCACAAGAACCACATCCTGTACAGTCGTAAGCAGATACAGTCATAACGAATTTGTAATCAGCCATACCTGTCATAGGCAATGTTCTCATTCCTTCCGGAGCTGCTGCTACTTCTTCGTCAGTCATAGCAACCGGACGGATAACAGCATGAGGACATACATATGCACAACGGTTACACTGGATACAGTTTTCCGGCTGCCATACAGGGATATCCACTGCAATACCACGTTTTTCAAATGCAGAAGAACCAGATGGGGTAGTACCGTCAACGTAATCTTTGAATGCAGATACAGGTAATGTATTACCTTCCTGAGCATTTACTTTTGCCTGGATGTTGTTTACGAAATCAACAACGTCGCCGCGTCCGCCTTCTGCATGTGCCATAAACAGACCTTCATCAACGCAGTCTTTCCAGCTTTCCGGAACCTGAACTTCAACAACCTGTTTTGCACCTGCATCGATAGCGTCATAGTTCATCTGAACGATAGCGTCACCTTTTCTTCCGTAAGTTGCTTTTGCAGCAGCTTTCATTAATTCGATAGCATGATCTTCCGGAATGATGTTAGCCAGTTTGAAGAATGCAGACTGAAGAACTGTGTTGATACGTCCGCCAAGTCCGATTTCTTTACCAATCTTAATACCGTCAATTACATAGAATTTGATATTGTGGTTGGCAATAAATGCTTTTACCTGTCCCGGCAAGTGTTTTTCAAGGCCTTCCATATCCCATGGGCAGTTTAATAAGAATGTACCGCCGTCCACTAATTCCTGAACCATATTGTATTTGTTCACATAAGACGGGTTGTGACATGCAACAAAGTTTGCCTGTCTAATCAGATATGTGGATTTGATTGGGCTCTTACCAAAACGAAGGTGAGACATTGTAACACCACCGGATTTTTTAGAGTCATAATCAAAGTATGCCTGTGCATACATATCTGTGTTGTCACCGATAATCTTGATGGAGTTTTTGTTCGCACCAACAGTACCGTCAGCTCCTAATCCCCAGAATTTGCAGTTGATAGTTCCTTCCGGTGTAGTAACAAGAGGAGCGCCAACTTCCAGAGATAAGTTTGTAACATCATCCACAATACCGATTGTGAATTTTTCTTTTGTTGTGTTTTCGTATACAGCAACAATCTGAGCCGGTGTTGTATCTTTGGAACCTAATCCGTAACGTCCGCTGAAGATTGGTGTATCGTTGAATTTTGTGCCTTTTAATGCAGCAACAACGTCTAAGTATAATGGTTCACCAAGAGCACCTGGTTCTTTTGTTCTGTCTAATACAGAAATCTGTTTTACAGAATCCGGAATAGCGTTTACTAATGCTTCCGCGCAGAATGGTCTGTAAAGACGAACTGTAACAAGACCAACTTTTTTGCCTGCTGCCATTAAGTAATCGATGGTTTCTTCAATTGTTTCACAAGCAGAACCCATAGCGATGATTACGTGTTCAGCATCTTCAGCACCGTAGTAGTTGAATAATTTATAGTTTGTACCGATTTTTTCGTTTACTTTGTCCATGTATTCCTGTACTAATGCAGGTAATGCATCATAGTATGGGTTACATGCTTCTCTTGCCTGGAAGAAGATATCCGGGTTCTGAGCAGAACCTCTCTGGCATGGGTGATTTGGATTTAAAGCGTGTTTACGGAATGCGTCAACAGCGTCCATATCTACCATGTCTTTTAAATCTTCGTAATCCCATGTTTCAATCTTCTGGATTTCATGAGATGTACGGAATCCGTCGAAGAAGTTAATGAATGGAACTTTCCCTTTGATTGCGGAGCAATGAGCAACCGGTGTCAAGTCCATAACTTCCTGTACAGAAGATTCACATAACATAGCGCAGCCTGTCTGACGGCATGCATAAACATCAGAGTGGTCTCCGAAGATAGACAGTGCATGGCTTGCTAAAGCACGAGCAGATACGTTGATAACGCCCGGTAACTGCTCACCAGCGATTTTGTAAAGGTTTGGAATCATCAACAGAAGACCCTGAGATGCTGTATATGTAGTAGTCAGGGCACCTGCTGCCAAAGAGCCGTGAACTGCACCAGCAGCACCAGCTTCAGACTGCATTTCTGTAACCTGTACTTCCTGTCCGAAAATGTTCTTTCTTCCCTGTGTTGCCCACTCATCTGTAGCTTCTGCCATTACGGATGAAGGGGTAATCGGATAGATAGCCGCAACATCTGAATAAGCATATGAAGCATGAGCTGCTGCATGGTTACCATCCATGGTTTTCATCTTTCTAGCCATTTGATTTTTTTCCTCCTTGAAAATTGTTGTTTTTTTAACAATATTCCACTTCGCTCACGAAGTCTATAAGAAATTATAGCACGATTTCAAGTGCATGTCCATTTGTAAAACATAAGAAAATCAAATGTTTTCCCAAAAAAACATGCCCTCTCCTGCTTTTGGCTTATTTTTCTTCTGAAACTTCCCCTGCCATAATTTCCGCAATAGATTTTGCAGACAATTCCCGCAGCAAAACACCCTGTATTCTTTCCAATTCCCTGTGCACCCTGCAGCCACAGTCCTCCTGATTGTGTACACAGGGCTTCTTGGGATTCATACATTCTATCATATAAAAGTCCGGCTCTACCGCCAGATAAATATCCAGAAGCGTCAGCTCCTCTATGGACCGCTTCAGCGCATAGCCGCCGTTGCTTCCCCGAAAAGACTTTACAATTTCCTTTTTTTCCAGTTTTTTCAGTATTTTATATACGAACGCCGGTGTAAGCCCCTCCTGGTCACATACCTGGTTGACACACATCTTTTCACCATTTGCCAGGGCACGGACAATCCTTACGCCATAGTCACATTCTCTCGTAATCAGCATGATATTTCCCCTTCTTTTGTTGTTAACTTCCTAATATAAATGTAATTATAACTATCTGTACTGTATTTATCAAGTATTTTTCGCAAGAAACACTTGCAAAATCCAGGTTTTACGGTAAAATAAAAGAGATTACGCATTAAAATTGTTTTTGATTAAGTGAGGTATGAATAAAACATGATTGCAGCAAATAATGTCACATTACGAATCGGTAAGAAAGCACTGTTTGAAGATGTCAATATTAAATTTACAGAAGGAAACTGCTATGGTCTTATTGGTGCCAACGGAGCCGGAAAATCCACATTCTTAAAAATCCTTTCCGGACAGCTGGAAACCACGAACGGGAATATTACCATTACACCGGGACAGCGTCTCTCCTTCCTGCAGCAGGACCACTTCAAATACGACGCTTTCACTGTCCTTGACACAGTTATTATGGGAAATCAGCGTCTGTATGACATCATGAAGGAAAAAGAAGCCATTTACGCAAAAGAAGATTTCACAGACGAAGACGGCATCCGGGCCAGTGAACTGGAAGGCGAATTTGCAGAAATGAACGGCTGGGAAGCAGAATCTGACGCCGCTATGCTCTTAAACGGACTGGGCATTGACACTGATTTGCACTATGCCCTTATGGCTGACTTAAAAGGCAGTGAAAAGGTGAAAGTTCTTCTGGCCCAGGCCCTGTTTGGAAACCCTGACATTCTGCTTCTGGACGAGCCTACGAACCATTTGGACTTAGACGCTATCGAATGGCTGGAAGAATTTTTGATTAACTTTGAAAATACGGTCATCGTGGTATCTCATGACCGTTATTTCTTAAACAAAGTCTGTACCCATACTGCCGATATTGACTACGGCAAAATCCAGCTTTATGCCGGAAACTATGATTTCTGGTATGAATCCAGCCAGCTTCTCATCAAACAGATGAAAGAAGCCAACCGTAAGAAAGAGGAAAAAATTAAGGAACTGCAGGAATTTATTTCCCGTTTCTCCGCCAATGCTTCCAAATCCAAGCAGGCAACTTCCAGAAAACGTGCGCTGGAAAAAATTCAGTTAGACGACATGCGTCCTTCCAGCCGTAAATATCCTTATATCGACTTCCGTCCAAACCGCGAAATCGGAAACGAAGTACTTATGGTAGAAGGTCTGTCCAAAACCATTGACGGTGTAAAAATTCTGGATAACCTGACCTTCACTCTGGGACGTGAGGATAAAGTGGCTTTTGTAGGCGGCAATGAACGCGCCAAAACTGTTCTGTTCCAGATTTTAACGGGAGAAATGGAACCGGATGAAGGTACTTACAAATGGGGCGTTACCACCACACAGGCCTATTTCCCAAAAGACAGCACCAAAGAATTTGACAATGATTTAACCATTGCAGACTGGCTCACCGGATATTCTGAAATCAAGGACGCCACTTATGTCCGTGGTTTCCTTGGCCGTATGCTCTTCCCCGGAGAAGACGGTGTGAAAAAAGTCCGGGTACTCTCCGGTGGGGAAAAGGTAAGATGTCTGTTGTCCAAAATGATGATTTCCGGGGCAAACATTCTGATTTTCGATGAACCTACCAACCATCTGGATATGGAATCCATCACAGCCTTAAACAACGGTATGATGAAATTCCCAGGTGTGATTCTCTTTGCCTCTCACGACCACCAGATTGTACAGACCACTGCAAACCGTATTATGGAAATTCTTCCAAACGGCGTATTAATTGACAAAATTACCACTTACGACGAATATCTTGCAAGCGATGAAATGGCAAGAAAACGTCAGGTTTACACTATGACCGAGGAAGACAACTAAACTTCCCGAAGCTGCCGCATGAAGCAAAAGCAACTTAATGCGGCAGTTTTTCTTCTTTCATTCCTATCTGTATTTTCAAGTCTTTGTATTCTTTTGGCGAAATCCCAAACTCTTTTTTAAAAGCCCGGTAAAAACTGGAATAATCCTTAAAACCAAACATCAGATAGGCCCGGCTGATACTGATGTTTCCCAAAATAGCGTCCTGACAAGCAGCCAGACGTTTTTTCATAATATACTGGTGAATCGAAATTCCTGTATTTTCTTTAAAAATATGGGCAATATGATATTTACTCACATAAAACTCTCCGGCCAGATACTCTAATGACAAATCCTGTTCCAGATGGTCGTCAATGTACTGCAGAATATTCCGGTAAAGGTTCTGGTCCTCCTTTATTTTCCCCGGGTTGTTTTTTTCATAGGCCATACGATTCAAATGGAGAAGCAAATCACAGATATTGATGAAAATCCGCGCTTCTTTTCCATAGCGCTCTGCATGAATCTCCTCCATCAGATGAAATATTTTAGACTGGATACCGGAAAATTCCACTGTGCTGTTGTGATACACATACTGCTTCTTTTCCGCTGCACGCTGAACCAGATAATAATAATCCTCTGACATCTGCCGCAAACGCTGATAATATTCCACACTAATCCAGAATACAAAGCGGCTGTAAGGATGTTCCTGGTCGTGAATCACTGCTTTATGGGGAATTCCCGGCGGCAGAATAACCACATCTCCCGGCTCCAGTCTATACAGCTTATCGCGAATCAGAATAGACACACTGCCTTCCAGGAAAAAATACATTTCATAATATTTATGTATATGGCTGTCCACATTGCCCAAATGACTGTCGCTGTAATAATAGATTTCATAATCTCTGGACAACATATATTGGCGTTTTAAAAATTCTGTCTTATAGTTTTTTTTCATAATGAGGCACACTCCTCTCTTCTTTATGCACCTATTTTAATACAAAACCGCAACTTTTACAATATATACAACAATCTTATCAATAGGAATTTTTTTCGGATAATCTATAATAATAACTATAAAAAATACATGCGAAAGCGAGGAACTTGACTATGGAAATGACAATGCGCTGGTACGGCACAGGACACGACACTGTAACTCTGGAGCAGATTAAGCAGAGCTGCTATGTAAAAGGAATCATCACAACTCTTTATGACAAATTGCCTGGAGAAGTATGGACACTGGAAGAAATTCTGGCAATGAAAAAAGAAGTAGAAGATGCAGGGCTTCACCTTGCAGGTATCGAAAGTGTAAACGTAAGCGATGCTATCAAGACAGGTGCACCGGAAAGAGATAAAGACATTGCCGCTTACATTGAAACACTGGAAAATCTCGGAAAAGCAGATATTCATATGGTATGTTACAACTTCATGCCCGTATTTGACTGGACAAGAACAGAACTGGCCAGAATGAGAGAAGACGGAACTACTGTTCTTGCTTACAATCAGGACACGGTAGACAAAATGGACCCAGACAACATGTTCGATTCCATCAAAGACAATATGAACGGAACCGTAATGCCTGGCTGGGAACCGGAACGTATGGAAAAAGTAAAAGAACTCTTTGAACTTTACAAAGACATTGACGAAGACAAATTATTTGACAACCTGAAATATTTCCTGGAAGCGATTATGCCGGTATGTGACAAATATGACATCAACATGGCTATTCACCCGGATGACCCATCCTGGAGCGTATTCGGACTGCCTCGTATTATCTCTTCTCAGGCAAAACTGAAACGTATGATGGACATGGTTCCAAACAAACACAACGGTGTTACTTTCTGCATGGGCTCTTACGGAACAAACCTGAACAACGATTTAATCGACACTATCCACATGTTAAAAGGCAGAATCCACTTTGCACATGTAAGAAACCTTCGTTTCAACGATGGTATGCGTGACTTCGAAGAAAGCGCTCACTTAAGCGCGGACGGAACCTTTGATATGTACAAAGTTATGAAAGCCCTTCATGACACAGGTTTTGACGGACCAATCCGCCCAGACCACGGACGTATGATTTGGGGCGAAAAAGCAATGCCCGGATACGGCTTATATGACCGCGCTCTTGGTGCCGCTTACCTGTGCGGCTTATGGGAAGCAGCCTGCAAAGAATCCAAATAAGAAAGGGAAAAAATCATGAAATTAACTTTAGAAGGTCTGAAAAATACACAGGAATGGGAAGCAGCAGGGATTGCTCTCCCTTCCTATGATGTAGAAAAAGTTGTAGCGAACACAAAGAACGCGCCTACATGGGTACACTTTGGTGCAGGAAACATCTTCCGTATTTTCATCGGCGGACTGGCTGACACACTTCTTGCAAAGGGAGAAGCCGACAAAGGTATTACCTGCGTGGAAACTTTTGACTTTGACGTAGTAGATAAAATCTACAAACCATACGACAATCTGGTACTGGCCGTTACTTTAAAAGCAGACGGCTCTACAGATAAAAAAGTGCTTGGTTCTCTTACAGAAGCTATCAAAGCACAGTCTAATGTTCCGGAAGAATGGAATCGTTTGAAAGAAATTTTTGTAAATCCAGTGCTGCAGATGATATCCTTTACTATCACAGAAAAAGGATATGCTTTAAAGGGCGCTGACGGAAACTTCTTCCCATTCATTCAGGCAGATATTGACAACGGTCCTGAAAAAGCAGGTTCTGCTATGGCTGTTGTATGTGCGCTGTTAAATGAGCGTTACAAAGCAAACAAAGCGCCTCTGGCTGTTGTTTCCATGGATAACTGCTCTCACAACGGTGAAAAACTGCAGAATTCCATCTTAACTATGGCAAAAGAATGGGCTGCAAAAGGCTTTGTAGAAGAAGGCTTTGTAGCATACCTGTCTGACGAAAAACAGGTTTCCTTCCCATGGTCCATGATTGATAAAATCACACCAAGACCAGCAGATTCTGTATGTGCAGACTTGGAAAAAGCAGGCGTAGAAGAAATCGCCCCTGTCATTACTTCCAAGAGAACTTACATTGCACCTTTCGTAAATGCAGAAGGACCACAGTACCTGGTAATTGAAGACAAATTCCCCAATGGAAGACCAGCTCTGGAAAAAGCAGGCGTCTACCTTACAGACCGCGATACGGTAAACAAAGTAGAGCGTATGAAAGTTACTACCTGCCTGAATCCACTGCACACGGCTCTGGCTGTATACGGCTGTGTATTAGGCTACACTCTCATTGCAGATGAAATGAAAGACGAACAGTTAAACAAGCTGGTTCACGAAATCGGTCCTGTAGAAGGCATGCCGGTTGTAACAGACCCTGGTATCCTCTCTCCTGCTGATTTTGTAAACGAAGTCATCAATGTTCGTATTCCGAACCCGTTTATGCCTGACACACCACAGCGTATTGCAACCGATACTTCACAGAAAGTTGGTATCCGCTACGGTGAAACTATCAAGTCCTATGTGGCTCAGTACGGAGATGCAAAGAAATTAACTGCAATTCCTCTGGCTATCGCAGGCTGGTGCAGATATCTTCTGGGTGTAGATGATGAAGGAAATACTTTTGAACGTTCCGCTGACCCCATGCTGGAAGAACTGACAAAAGCTCTGGACGGAATTGAAGTTGGAAATCCTGCTTCCTACAACGGACAGTTAAAATCCATTCTTTCCAATGAAAACATCTTCGGTATTGACTTATACAAAGCTGGAATCGGTGAAAGAATTGAAGAAATGTTCTTAGAAGAAATCGCCGGAAAAGGCGCAGTAAGAGCTACTTTGAAAAAATATATGGCTTAGAGTAAAAAGGTGCTGTTTCCCGGGAGACAGCACCTTTTTACAATTCAGGCACCTGAATATTGCAGTCAAACACTCCACCTTACAGACCGAATTCCTGGAACAGTTTTCTCTGGTACCCCTTGTCCGCTGCAGCTTTCAGAATATCATCTGTCCTTCCCAGTTTGGATAAACGCATATTCAAATCATTTACTCTGTTTTCGCCCTGCTGTATTCCCTGTTGTATTCCCTGTTGCATTCCCAGCCGTCTTCTCTCCTCCAGTTCATCGTGCATCAATTCTTCTAATGCCTCACACATATCTTTTACCTCCTGAAATTCCTTTTTATTCGCGCGTACAATAATATTCATAACAGACTTATACAGTGGATTCTTATCATGATTTTTGTAGTCTTCCAACAATTCCCTGGCTGCCTGTCTTCCCTCCAAATGATTGGTGAGATTTCGCAGCCATAAATTCTCTTTTGCCGACAATTTTCCAGTGACAATCAACTGCATAGGAATTTTATCTCCCGTTATATAGTAAATTCCCTCTTCCTTTTTTATGACCTGCAGCCCTTTGTCCTCCTGTAAATGCTTTAGGAGTTTTCTAGGATAGCCCTCACTGATTAAGGAAATCGTTAATTCTTCTATTCTGACTTCATTGACTCTGGTCGCATCCGCCTTATAAAAGCAGGCATAGCCATACACCTTGTAAAAATCATCTACACTCAAATAGTCTCCCGGTCCTTTATATTCTATAATATTGTGTTCCCGAAAAATTCTTCCAATATTCTTATGAATACTTCGGTTTCTATCTTTTTTTATCAGAACGTCAATGGACATAGGCTTTGTTCCCAGCTGATGTTCCTGCTCAAACTGCAGATACTTTGCCTCATTCCCAAATTCAATCTGAAGGCCTGCAAAAAATGCAGGATGCCATTGTAACAACTGCTCACTGCCCTTTTTTGCAGCTTCTGGTTGCAATTTCATACGAATCCTCCTCTTTTTTATTTTCTGGAGATTCGCTTTTCGGAATCTCCTGCTTGCTGTTGGATGAAAGCATGAATTTTCCGAAAACAGAATTGTAATAAGACCTGCAAAACAAAAGTATGCTCTGCGTATAGATGATTTTAAGAAAATAATGCTTTTTTACATTATAGCATGAACTTCCATTCATGAAAATATCGGAATAATAAACAAACCCGTGGGGAAAAATGCGACACACTTTCGTTTCCCCACAGGTTTCTTGTATACCTGAAAATCTTTTATCACACGGTTCCAGCCACAGTTCCCATATGCTTAAATTCTTTCGTAATAAAGAAAATACACAACAATGCAGCAATGCCGTCCGCCACAGGCGCAGAAAACATAACACCTTCAATCCCCACAAATACGGGAAGGATAATCAGCAGTGGCAGCAAAAAGATAATCTGTCTGGTAAGGGACAAAAAAACGCCTTTTCCTGCCTTTCCAATAGACGTAAAGGTGTTTGCCGTAATAGGATGAATTCCGTTAATAAAGGTAAAAAACATATAAATCCGGAAAAATTTTTCTGCAAACAGAAAATATTCCTCACTTCCAGAACCGAAAATTCCAATAATCTGCCTTGGCGCCAGTTGAAAAAGCAAAAAGGCCACCATCGAAATTCCCAAAGCAGCTGTCACCGCCTTTTTATAGGTCTGCTTGACGCGTTCATAATTTCCGGCGCCGTAATTATAACTGATAATCGGCTGGATTCCCTGGGAAATTCCGATGACAATAGCAAAGAAAATCATACCCACCTTAGAAATAATTCCTGCACAGGCCAGTGGAATATCGCTTCCGTAAGAAGATTGTCCTCCATAATGCGTCAATGTATTATTCATGACAATCTGCACAATCATCATAGCAAGCTGATTGCAAAAGGGTGCAACTCCCAGAGAAATAACAGGAATCCAGGCCGATTTAGAGGGAATCAGGGTTTTCAGGGGAATATGCACGGTTTTAAATCTGGAAAAATATATCAATACCATAATTCCCGAAACAATCTGTCCGATAATCGTTGCCCAGGCTGCACCTGCCATCCCCATATCCAATACGAAAATAAATAACGGGTCTAAAATCGTATTGATAATTGCTCCTGTCAGAGTACAAATCATAGAAAATTTAGGACTGCCGTCTGCCCGGATAAGATTGCTGCCCCCTGTCGTAACAATCAAAAACGGAAATCCCAGAGAGGTAATTCCCGTATACGTCAGCGCATAATCCAAAATCTGGTCCGTAGCTCCGAAAGCCCGCATCATAGGCTCCAGAAATATCCGGACAAGTATGCACAGCAAAATTCCCAACGTCAGCATCATGCCAATAGCACCTCCGGCAAATTTCACTGCCTTCTCCTTTTCATTCCGTCCCATAGAAAGGTTAAAATTTGCTGCGCCTCCGATGCCGCATAAAAGCGCCAGCGCCGTACAGGTAATGCTCAAAGGAAAAGCCACATTTGTCGCTGCATTTCCCAGCATTCCCACGCTTCTGCCTATAAAAAACTGGTCCACAATGTTATACAGCGAGCTTACCAGCATAGCGATAATACTGGGAACGGCAAATCTGGCAAGCAAACTTCCTATAGCTTCTGTCCCCAATGGATTATTCTGTTTTTCTCCCATCTGTTCTTTTTCCTTCCTCCTGCATTTTTATGGTATTTTCTGCTTTCCGTTCTTTTGCATTTTGCAGAACTTCCCGAGACTGCTGTGCCATTTTTTCCACACCGCTTATCATCCTCTGCTGTTCCTCCTCAGACAGTATGGATAAAACCTGTGTCCACCATCCGGCAAGGGCATTTCGCAGTCTTGGAATAATCTCTTCTCCTTTTTCAGTCAGATAAATAGCATAAGATCTTCCGTTTTCTACAGATTTCTCTCTCTCAATTAATCCCTGCTCTTGAAGCTTTTTCATCATTCTCACTGCCAAAGCTTCATCTACTGCCATGTTTTCACACATTTCCTTCTGGCTGCAGCCCGGATTTGCTGATAAATAAAACAAAAAATTATAACTGGAATAGCCAATACCGTATTCCTTCATGGTCTGAATCATATACTTTTGCTCTCGCCGATGAAGAATGGCAATACTTCTTCCCAATACACGGTTTTCCATATTTCCTCCTTTTTCTTGACAAGTCAATTCTCATTATAATAATCCATAATTGACTTGTCAAGTATCAAACCGTATATCTTATTTTACTTTCACAAGCTTCCAAATCCAGAAAAACAGACTGCCAAACAGCATTCCCATCGTGATAGGAAAAAACCACACAGATAGCGCGGTTCCAGATACTGTTTTTATGGTAAGAACCGTAAATATAAAAACGGTTTCTGCTTTCATGGTACTGAGTAGGTGCTGCAAAACACCATAGACTCTTTCTCTGTTGGCCTCTGTCACAGTAACCCCTGTATTCCATATCTGAGGATACCGTTCTGCCACTCGCAGAAAAAGATAAAGCAGGCAGGACAGCGCCGGCTCTATCAGAATTTCCCCTTTTCCACCCCAACGGTCTATTTCTCCAACAGCATTGTAATGTGCCGGTATGGTATCCGGAAACTTTCCCCAGGATACCAGCACATATAACATCTGACTGATAAGCAGCAAAATACAAAAAATATCTGCCAGCTTATCCCCTTTGCTTTTTTCCACTTTCATGAAATCCCTTCTTTCAACTTTTTGAGCATAATGCATACTACAATCTGATTATACTATAAAAGTCTTTTTAAAACACCATGATGTATAAAAGACGGTAATTTTGATACAAAAAAGGATTGCTTCTGCTCATCTCCTTCTTTACATAGGGCAGATAAAGAACATGCATTTCCGTCATACTGGCGTACTGATATGGCTCATCCTATTGCCAAACTTTAAGTAAGCAGTCCACTTTCTACTTTTTTAGCCAACTCCAGTACATTTGAATGGATTTTGTGTATCGTTTTTGAAAATTCAACATCGTCCTTTCCAGTAGGGTCATTTAAGCCCCAATCCTCTCTGTATTTACATGGTATTATAGGACAATTTACATTGCACCCCATGGTAATCACAATATCTGCTTGCGGTATTTCAGATAACCGTTTGGAATATTGTGTTTTCTCCATATCTATCTGATACATTTTTTTCATTAGGCGAACTGCATCCTGATTGATTCGTGGCTTTGTTTCTGTTCCTGCTGAATAACTTTCAAAGACATTGGAAGAAAGATGTTTCCCCAATGCTTCCGCAATTTGACTACGGCAAGAGTTATGAACACACAAAAAAGCTACTTTAGGTTTTTTCATATAAATAACTGCCTTTCACTGTTTTATTTTTTTGTCAATAATACTTTAACTTCTTCTACTGTCAACACTTTTCCATACGATATAACTTCGCCGTCAAGCACGAATGCCGGTGTAGCCATCACTCCATAACTTGCAATTTCTGCAAAATCTGTAATATGTTCAACCTCATAATTTAACTGAAGTTCAGATAATGCTGTTCTGGTTGCTCTTTCCAATTCCATACATTTTGCACAACCCGAACCGAGTATTTTAATTCCTTTTTCACGCTTCTTGTTTTCTGCATTTCGCATAGTTTGTGATGTGCCGTTTCCACCACAGCAACATGCTTTTGTTTCTTTTTTCTTTCCAAACAATTTCATTTTATTCGCTCCCTTTACATAAATAGTGTACTAAAAAAATTAAAAAGATAACCTACAATTATGATGCCAAATGTGCAAATGGCAATAAATAACGTTAATAGTTTTGGCTTTACTGCTTTCTTTAACATAATTAAGGACGGTAAACTTAATGTTGTCACTGCCATCATAAAGGATAAAATCGTACCTAATTCAGCACCTTTGGCAAGCAAAGCTTCTGCAACCGGAATTGTTCCGAAAATATCAGCATACATAGGAATTCCTACCAGTGTGGCTAAAATAACACCAAATGGATTGTTACTTCCTAAAATACTTTCAATCCATGTTTCAGGTATCCAGTTATGAATCATTGCTCCTATCCCCACGCCAATCAGAATATATGCAAATACCTTTTTGAATGTTCCTGCAACTTGTTCTTTCGCATATTGAACTCTGTCTTTTTTGTTTAAGGTAGGAGAGGTAATGTCAACGCTGCTTGCATTTTTCACAAAATCTTCTACATACCTTTCCATATGCGATTTTTCAATCAAAGTACCGCCAATCACAGCAATTATCAGACCAACCATGACATAAGCAAGAGCAACCCTAGCGCCGAAAATACTCATTAACAATACAAGACTTCCTAAATCAACCATAGGGGATGAAATCAAAAAAGAAAAAGTTACTCCCAGCGGCAGTCCTGCACTTGTAAATCCTATAAATAAGGGGATAGAAGAACATGAGCAAAAAGGTGTAACAGTTCCCAATAATACAGATACCATATTTGCTCTTATACCATGAAAACGACCTAATATTCTCTTACTTCGTTCTGGCGGAAAATAACTTTGTATATACGAGATAAAGAAAATCAACAGGCATAACAAAATGGTAATCTTGATTACATCATACAAGAAGAATTGAACACTTCCGCCTAAGCGACCGTTCAGGTCTAAACCTAGCAGTGACAGTCCGTTACCAATAAAATCATTCAACCATTTCATACCTAATATTTGGTCTTGGAAAAATAACCACATTGAACTTAATGCTTCCAAAAAATCTCTCCTTTAACATATCAACTTTTTTTGATGTGAAAGTGTTTTATAAAAGCCACCTCTCGATGACCTTTATTTACAACAGTTTGACTGATTTTCACTATTTGGTGTCGTTAATTCTAACAATCGTTTTGACGCATATTCGCTTCCACTTTTGCTAAGACTGTAATGCGTCCATTTGCCGTCTTGCCGTGCTGTAACAATACCAGAGTCGCAAAGTATCTTCATGTGATAAGATAATGCTGACTGTCCTATGTTCATTTTTTCAATTAGAACACACGCACATTTTTCGCCACTTTTTAAGTAATCTAAAATCGTTAGCCTTTTTGTATCACAAAAAGCCTTGAAGATTTTAGCATCCTTTGAAAAATCAGTCATTATCCTCACTCCTCACATCAAATATTTTTGATGTGTTTATATTAATACTTTTTCATTTTCTTGTCAATATATAAATCAAATATTTTTGATATGTATTGACCCGCTTTACATCGCTATTGATATCATGCTTTTTTGCACTCTTGCTTCTACGATATTTCTGGGTTTAACAGTTCTCCTGATTCCCACTTGAAAACGGGGTTCCCTCCAAATCATATGGAGTCATCTGATAGACGTAATAATTCAGCCAGTTGGTATACAGATTATTGGCATGAGACCTCCACAAAAGCTGCGGTTTATTGTCTGCATTATCCCCCGGATAATATCCCTTAGGCATATCAATAGGCAGTCCTTTTCCCAAATCCCGTTTGTACTCTCCATCCAGAGTCACCCGGTCATATTCCGGATGTCCCATAACGAAAATCTGCCGTCCTTCTTTCGCCATAGCCAGGAACACCCCTGCCTCCTCGGATTCTGCCAACACGGTAAGCTCTTTGCAGTTGTGAATATCGTCTGCCGGAACTTCTGTGTGACGGGAATGAGGAGCCAGAAAAACATCGTCAAATCCTCTTACCAGAGGTATTTTCCGGTTCTGTACCTTATGGTTGAAAAGCCCGAAGACCTTATGGTCCATCTGCCGTTTGCGCAGTCCGTAGTGATAATACAGTCCTGCCTGAGCCGCCCAGCAAAGATAAATGGTGGAAGTTACATTTGTTTTCGTCCATTCCATGATTTTCTTCATTTCTTCCCAGTAGTCCACTTCTTCAAACTCCATCTGCTCTACCGGCGCCCCTGTTATAATCATTCCGTCGTATTTGTGTCCCTTTACGTCTTCAAAAGTCTGATAAAATTTATTCAGATGACTGGTTGCCGTATTTTTCGAGGTATGGCTGCTGACCATCATAAAGGAAACATCCACCTGCAGCGGTGTATTTGACAGAGAACGCAAAAGCTGCAGCTCTGTCTCCTCTTTTAAGGGCATCAGATTTAAAATTAAAATCTGAATGGGACGGATATCCTGGTGTACTGCTCTTTTTTCGTCCATGACGAAAATATTTTCCTTTTCCAGAATCTCCTTTACGGGTAAATCACTCTGTATTTTAATAGGCATATTTTTTCTTCCTTTCCACTGCATTTTTTCATTGTATTTGAAATATTTCTGAACCCTTCGTTTCAAACTACATCAACGGCGCAAACATACGAAGCACCTTTCCTATTACACGCATGTACAGCTTCTGCTTCTGATAATCTCCGGCCTTAATTTTGATACATTTTTTCAAGGTATTCCGGAAATCCTCCTCTACCGCAGCAATCTGAGAATTTTCATACAGCAACGCCCCACATTCAAAATGATGGAACAAGCTTCTGTAATCCAGATTGATGGTTCCCACCACGGCCTTTGTGTCATCAGAAACAAATACCTTGGCATGTACAAATCCCGGCTCGTATTCGTAAATCTTCACACCTGCGTCCAAAAGTTCATTGTAATACGTTTTCGCCACTGCGAAGGCATATATTTTATCTGGTATATGAGGCATAATAATAGCCACGTCAATGCCCCTTTTTGCCGCATAGGTCAGAGCCATTATCATTTCGTAATCCAATATCAGGTACGGCGTCATAATATGTACATATTTCTCGGCTGTGTTTAAAATATCCAGATAAACTTTTTTACCCACTCGCTCTTTTCCATAAGGGCTTACTTCATAAGGTATCACAAAACCGTCATTGGGCATGGAAAAATTTTCCGGAGTCTTATAACGCAAATAATGTTCTTCCTTCATCTCGGTAACGTTCCACATTTCCAGAAACATATAAGTAAAACGCTCCGCTGCCTTCCCCTTCAGCCGCACAGCCGTATCCTTCCAGTGTCCGAAGCGTACTTTGCGGTTGATATATTCGTCAGCCAGATTCGTTCCTCCTGTAAAAGCAACTTTTCCGTCAATTACCATGATTTTCCTGTGATCTCTGTTGTTGTAATAAGTGGAAAAAACAGGACGGATAGGGGCAAACATCTTACACTGGATTCCCTGAGCCTGCAAAACCTTTGGATAAAAGTAAGGCAGCAGAGCCAACACGCACATACCGTCATACATGACTCTGACTTCTACGCCTGCTTTCGCCTTTTCCTTTAGAATATCCAGAATACTGTTCCACATTTCCCCTTCTTCCACAATGAAAAACTCCAGAAAAATAAATTTCTCTGCCTTTTTCAGTTCCTCCAGCATATCTACAAACTGGTCATCCCCAAGAGGATAATAGGTAACCTGCGTGTGGTCATAGACCGGTGAGTTGTCATATTCCTCCATGTAATCTGCAAAATGCCCCATCTGCGGATTCCGCTCTTTCAGCCGGGCCTTTACCTGCATATTCTGTGGTACGTACTGCTTTGTATACCCGGAGAGAAAGCGCAGTCTCCGAAACAGCATTTTCGTTCCCAGTTGTGTATACACATAAAGGTAAAATAAGGCGCCGAATACCGGAAAAATAATCAGCGGAAGCATCCAGACCAGTTTAAACTCCGGACTGCCGCTGCTGTTAAACAAATGGAGCACAACGCTGACGCTGAGCACAATAAATATCAGATAAAAAATATAACTGTACTCCCGCAGCCATATATAAATGGCTGTCAGAAGGGCAAACTGTACCAAAAACGCAAAAACCACAATCAAGGTTCTTCCAAAAATAATGGTTTTTACCCCTTTCATGCCCTTTTTTTTCATTTCGTTTTTGTCTATCATGCCCTGTCACTCTCCTGCCATTTTCAAAAAATCTTCCTCCGACAGTATAGGAATTCCCAAATCCTTGGCTTTTTTGTTTTTGGAAGAATTGGAAGTTGTATCATTGTTAATCAGATAATGGGTTTTGGAGGTTACGCTTCCCGTCACCTTGCCGCCTCTCTCTTCAATATATTCTTTTAGCTGTGCCCGGTTGGCAAAGTGTTCTACACTGCCGGTAATCACGAACTGTTTGCCTTCCAGAGAGGAATTTTCCTCTTTTTTCACAGTTTCCAGTTCCAGATGAGACAGCAGATGACGAAGCTTTCTCTGATTTTCCTCATCCTTAAAATATTCGGTATAGGTTTTGGCAATCACAGGCCCAATGCCTTCTATGTCACTGATTTCTTCCCCTGTAGCTGCAATGAGCCGTTCTATATCATAATCAAAGGCTTTACAGATAACCTTGGCATTGGCCAGTCCAATATTGGCAATTCCCAAACTGTACAAAAGCCGGGGCAGTGTGGTGTGTCTGGCTCTCTCCAGACTTACCATGAGATTTTCATAAGACTTCTCGCCAAAGCCCTCCATTCCCACAATTTCTTCCCGGTACCGGTCTATTTCAAAAATATCTCCGAAGTCCTTAATAAAGCCTTTCTGAATAAATTTTTCCAGTGTAGCCTCGGAAAGCCCGTCAATGTTCATGGCATCTCTGCTGACAAATAAGGTAAAAGACTTGATTTTCTTTGCCTGACACTGGGGATTCATGCAGTACAGAGATTCTACTTCATTGGTCTTCTGCACCCTGGCTTCCTGTCCGCACACCGGGCAGATATTGGGAATTTCCAGATTTCCGCTGCGGGTCAGGTTTTCCGCAATCTGTGGGATAATCATGTTAGCCTTATAAACCTGTATCTTATCCCCAATTCCCAACTGCATTTCTTTCATAATACTGATGTTGTGCACACTGGCCCGGCTGACAGTGGTTCCCTCCAGTTCTACAGGGTCAAATATGGCCACCGGGTTAATAAGACCCGTCCTGGAGGGACTCCACTCAATTTTTCTTAACACAGTTTCCCGGATTTCATCCTGCCACTTAAAGGCGTAGGCATTTCTGGGGAATTTTGCCGTACTTCCTAAAGATTCTCCATAGGCAATGTCGTCATACAGCGCCACCAGTCCATCGGAAGGGAAATCGTTCTCTGCGACCTGATGGGCAAAATACTCCATAGCCTCATCCAGAGCAGCTGCCGTCACCACCCGGTATTCCACCACTTCAAAGCCCTGTTCTTTCAGCCACAGAAACTGCTGCTCTCTGGAATTTTGAAAATCCACATCCTCAGCCTTTACCAGAGAAAACGCGTAAAAATGCACATTTCGCCTGGCGGTTATCTCGTTATTTAACTGCCGTACTGAACCGCTGCACAGATTCCGCGGATTTTTATATCTGGCATCCACATCCTCTATCTGCCGGTTGATTTTTTCAAAATCAGAATACGTGATAATGGCCTCTCCCCGAAGCACCAGTTCTCCCTGATATCCTATCTGCAGAGGAATGTTTTTAAACACTCTGGCATTGTTGGTAATCACCTCACCCACGGTTCCGTTTCCCCTGGTGACTGCTTTTTCCAGTTTTCCATTCCGATACGTCAGTACAATGGTAAGGCCATCCAGTTTCCAGGAAAGCAGGGTCTTATGCTCTCCCACAAACTGCCGCAGCGTTTCCCGGTCTTTCGTCTTATCCAGGGAAAGCATAGGACTTTCGTGGGCCTCTTTCGGCAGTTCTTCTAATGACGCATATCCCACAGAGACCGTAGGACTTCCTGCAAGGGTGACTCCTGTCTCTTCCTCCAGCTTTACCAGTTCGTCATACAATCTGTCATATTCAAAATTGCTCATGATTTCCCGGTCTTCCTGATAATAGGCCTTTGCGGCCTCCGTCAGCATGGGAATCAGTTCTTTCATTCTCTGCATCTTATCCATGTTTCTCAAACCTCCGTTTTTGTTGTCCCTGATGTAGTCCTTTCCTGTCTTTGACAGGGGTTCTGTATTTTCCCGCGTTTTTTACAGGCTTTCCTCCGGTATAGGTTTCCTGCACTTTTCCTGCCTTTTTCTCCTGCTCACGTTTCTCTAACAGCCGGGTGAGCTCTTCCATTTCTTCCCCGGTGGCTGCCCGATACTGTCCTACAGCCAGGTCTCCCAAACAGACATTCATAATCCGCACACGTTTCAGACGCTTCACTTCATATCCAAGATAATGACACATTCGCCGTATCTGCCGGTTCAAACCCTGGGTCAGCACAATCCGAAAACTGCGCTCTCCTTCCTTTGTAACTTTGCAGGCTCTGGTAACGGTTCCCAGAATGGGGACACCCTTTCCCATGGCCGCCAAAAATTCTTCCGTCACCGGCCTGTCTACGGTAACCACATACTCTTTTTCGTGGCCATTGCCTGCTTTCATCATTCGGTTCACCAGTTCGCCCTGATTGGTCAGAAGCAGCAGTCCTTCGGAGTCTTTATCCAGCCTTCCTGCATAATATACCCGTATTGGATAATTTATATAAGAAATCACGTTTTTTTTCACACGCAAGTCTGTGGTACACTCAATTCCTCTGGGTTTATGAAAAACCAAAAGCACCTTTTTCTCTTCTCTGCGGATTTCTTTCCCATCTATGAGAATCCGGCTGGAGTCTTCCACCTGGGTTCCTAAGGCCGCCGGTTCGCCGTCTATGAGAATTCTGCCCTCCTGCACCAGACGGTCTGCCTCTCTTCTGGAACAGACTCCTGCCTCACTTAAATACTTATTTAAACGCATAATATCTCCCTTTTTTTACCGCCCAACGCTGGTATACGGTCTGCACAATGTGGGACTATTATACCACAATTTCCCCGGTAAAGGAAAGATTTCTTCCAAACCCGGTTGCTATTTTCCCATGATTCAAGGTATAATAAGAACGGCAACGAAAACTTTAAGGCGGACTGACAGGACAGTCTGACTGACAAAAGAGGAGACAGCATGAAAGTTACAAAAAAGGGATTTTTTCTTACCGTGTTCGTTCTTCTTCTGGGTGCTTTTTTTGTTCTGGCCCCGCCCTTTGCCTGTGTACTGGTAAGAAACTATCTGGTTGCTTACGAAAACAGGCAGGAGGCCATGAAGGAGGACCACTGGGTTTACAATGCAACCGGTAAACGCTATGTCTACCATGACGGCTCTGTGATTCAAAATGACAGCAAGGTACTGGACAATGTGACCTACTATTTTGATTCCAAAGGCTATGTGAAAACAGGCTGGGTGCAGGATAAGGGCAAGCTCTATTACCGCAATTCTGACGGTTCCCCGGTTTCCGGCTGGTTTGAAGACGAAAACGGGAAATATTACCTGCTAGAAGACGGCTCTCCCACCATCGGCTGGGCAGATATTGAAAATAAAAAATATTATTTTCAAAGCAATGGCGTCATGGCTGTGGGCATGACGGAAATCGACGGCGCACAGCATCTCTTTAATGAGGACGGCTCTGTATCCTCCGGCTGGGCGGAAGATGACGGCAAAAAATACTATCGTGATGATACCGGTGCCCTGACTGTAGGATTCAAGGATATTGACGGCAAAACTTATTACTTCCGGGAGGACGGCACTATGGCTACAGGCTGGATTACCAACGGCAATGACCGCTACTATATGGACCAGGACGGTTCCAAGGTAACCAATGCCTGGATTGAAGAGGAAGGACAAAAGCATTTCGTAGACAAAGACGGCAAAGAATTAAAAGGCTGGGTAACCGTCAGCGGGAAGAAATATTTTCTCAATGAAGAAGGTATTCTGGCATCTTCCGGCTGGATGAAACAGGACAATAAATGGTACTTCATTGACAAAGACGGCAGCGCCAAAACCGGACTGTTCCAGGACAGTGGAAAATGGTACTTCCTTACTGCAGAAGGCGAACTGAAAAACGGCTGGGTAGAACAAAACGGCAAAAAATATTATCTTGCCAATGCACAGCTTATGACAGGCTGGAGAAAAATCGACAACAAACAATATTATTTTAATGAAGACGGCACCATGGCCACAGGCTGGATTACCATTGACGGAAAATCCTATTTTCTGAAAGAAGACGGCAGTTTGGACGCCACTGCAAAAAAATGAGGAGCAGGAAATTCCTGTTCCTCATTTTCTCTTTTCTATACTCTTATTGCAGTAAATCCGCATATACATAGGCTTCCTGCCCGTTATACTCCACTTTAATCCAGTTGTCTTCTCCGTTTTCCAGCTTCTTCACCTGGTCGCCGGCTTTCAGCCTTCCCAGAATCTCTGCATTAGTCGTGGAATCCGCACGCACATTACAGTCTTCCTTTGCCGTGAGCATATCGCCGTTGTCTGCCATCTGCGCGGTATTCACTTCCTTACCTAACTTTTCTTCAAAGGCTTTTAACTCTGCATCAGACGCCATAGCTTCATTCAGTTTATTCTCCACATCTTCAATCAGCGTCATCACATCTTTTTCCTGTCTGGTCTTTTCGATACATTCCTGTACTTCCGCATCACTGTCATCGTTGTGAATCACATAATTTCCGCTGTCATTTTTGATAACATAGAGCTCTGAAAGTCCCGGCGCTGCTGTTTTCACATCCTTAAACTTCAAGTCATAGGAAACAAAAACTACATAGCTGTCTTTTTCCAGTCCTTGCTTGGTGTAAACTACAATATTATCATAGCTTTCAATATACGTCGCATTGGTTACCTTTGCCTCATCTGTGGCATCGAAGTTATCCGTTAATTCTTTCATCTTGGCGACGTCTTTCTGTCCCCATGCTGTATAAAAGGACTCAATCAGGGCATTTACTTCAGGGTATGCATTCTTTTCAAGAGCATTCTCATCTTCCTTATCCGCATCGTCTTTCTCTGCTTCATCGGAATCTGTGGAATCTTTCTTTTGCTCTGTCTTTTTCTCCGTATCTTTTGGCTTTTCATCAGAAAATCCTCCGGTTAAAGCTTTGACGCCAAAAAATAATAAGACAAGAGCAAGCAGAATTGCCAGACCCAGAAGAATATACCTCAGATTATCTGAGAGCCATTCTCTGAAATTGTCTAACATACCTTTCCTCCTTATATTCCCTTATCCCTATGCTCTCCCCAAAGCACAAAACACACCCGGAGGGAATCGAACCCCCGACACGTGGTACCGGAAACCACTGCTCTATCCCCTGAGCTACGAGTGCCTGCGATTGTTACATCTTGGTTATCATACCACACATTTTGGAAAATGTAAAGACCTATACGCATTTTTGGGAAATGACACCCTGTTCATCCCAAAAACAGGGTGTCAGCCCCCACTTTTACATCATAAGAGCGGCTTTTTTCCTGTCATAATAATAAACCTCATTAGAGAGAATCTCCTCCTCTTCTACCTGTTTTTCATTCACCTCTCTCACCATTTTCTTTAACTCCAAACGGGAATACTGTCCCCGGTCCGGGACGAGAATACATTCATGAACGCTGCTTGGAAGAATGTAGAAATTCCCCCGCAGCAGACCTGCGATATGACTTAAGACATGAGGATAAAGGATAACTGCTGCGCCAAAACATTTTTCTTTGTTGGTCAGCACATACATCAGTTCCTCTTCCCTTGAAAATTCCGGGCTTTCTCCGGTAAGCTCTGCAATCAGGGCTTCCATTCCCTGAAGTGTGTAGGGAAGCTTCCGGCTGGTATTGTGCACGGCGTCTTCCAGCAGACAACGTCTGGTAATGCCCCAGGCTTCCAGATTGCAGTTGTGGATTAACACCGTGGCCCCGTGAAAGTTTCCCCCTTCCACCCGGTAATAAAAAACCACTGCCAAATCCAGATATTTTATATGCGGCATTTTGTCCAGGCGTTTCCGATTCATTTCGTAATTAATCAGTTTATAATAAATTCTGGTTCTGGCCTGTCCGTAATCTTCAAAATTCTCCATGGAAATCTCTGTCTCCGGCTTCTGCAATTCTTCAAATGCCAGAATTTCCTTTGCCAGTTCTTCCATAGAGGCGTTTTCTTCCCAGGCCTCATACAGTTCTTCCAGATAAAGGGTGGGGGCTATGTTTTTTCCCTCCTTACGGATAATAATGCCATCCAGTAAAACGCCGTTATTTTTCTCTATCTGGTGCAAAGATACTTCCTTTTTTTCTCCTGCGGCTCTTTGCAGCACCTCCAATAGTTCTGTTTTGAAAGTTTCATAGTCCATACATATTTTTCCTTTCTGAAATAATTATTTATATAAATCAGAACAGAAAAAGTACCTGGTGTGCCAGACGGACTTTCCCTGCTGCTGCTTTATATCACTTCCTGTTTGTATCTGGAAAAATCTTTCACGAATGTGTGTGAATAAAAATAAAATCAGAAATGTAAAAAGAATTTCAAGTCAAATCCGCGGGACGGATACGCCAAAGACACCGCCCCCGGATTCTTATATCTGTCTTATACTCTGGACAGGTATTCTCCTGTTCTTGTATCGATTTTGATAACATCGCCCTGGTTTACGAACAGAGGTACATATACTGTGGCTCCTGTCTCTACAGTTGCAGGTTTTGTTGCGCCCTGCGCTGTATTTCCGGCAAAGCCCGGCTCTGTATCTGTGATTTCCAGTTCTACGAATAATGGCGGTTCAATCGCGAATACGCTTCCGTTGTAAGAACATACTTTTACAGTTTCGTTCTCTTTTACGAATTTCAGAGAATCGCCTACTGTATCCTGGCCGATTGCAATCTGGTCATAAGTTTCATTGTTCATGAAGTTGAACAAATCGCCATCGCTGTATAAATACTGCATATCCACACGTTCAATACGAGCCTGTGGGAATTTTTCAGTTGGTCTGAAAGTTCTTTCAATAATTCCGCCACTGATAACATTTTTTAATTTTGTTCTAACGAATGCAGCACCTTTACCTGGTTTAACGTGCTGGAATTCCATAATCTGTACTACGTTACCATCAATTTCCAGTGTGAGACCATTTTTAAAATCTCCTGCTGATATCATAATGATATTCCTCCTTATTTCGTCCATTGGGAAAACCTGTGTTTTTTCCACTGTACTTCATTTTATAATACATCCGGGCAATTTTCAACTGTTTTTTCTCTTTCTTTTCTCTTTCTTATAAAAATACAGCACGATTTTTTCCAGTTTCCGCTTTAATACAATCTGAATCTCTTCTTTTGGATGAATGGGCTTTACCAAAATATTGTAAATTCCCGTTCTCTTTGCCCCGTAAACATCTGTAAAAAGCTGGTCTCCCACAAAAATCGTGTTTTCCAGAGAAGTTCCCATAAGTTCCATGGCCTTTCGGTAATTCTTCCTGGAAGGTTTATGGGCGTTTTCAATAAAATGTACCTGAATGTTCTGGTTAAAAGAGCTGACACGCTCATACTGATTATTGGACAACAGACAGCACTGAAAGCCTGTGTTTTTCAGTCCGGCAAAAAGAGCCTCTGCCTTTTCGTCTGCCGGTGCCCCGTGGGGAACCAGAGTATTGTCAATGTCGAAAATGACGCCTCTGTACCCCTTTTTGTAAAGAGCATCGAAATCTATGAGATAAGTAGAATCCAGATATTCATCCGGGAAAAATTTCTGAAACATATTTTCTTCCTTTCCTGTACCCGCTTTGTAAAACACTCTGCATTTTCTCTATGGTAACAGGTACAGGCGGTATTTGTCAAATTATCCTCTGCTCTTTAAAGGCTCATAGGACATTTCTTCCAACACATTTTTATAAGCCGGACGGATAATTTTATCTGTGTTAATCAACTCTTCCATGCGGTGCGCACTCCAGCCGACAATACGGGCAATGGCAAACATCGGTGTATACAGTTCCAGCGGAAGTCCCAGCATGCTGTACACAAAACCGCTGTAAAAGTCCACATTAGCGCTGACACCTTTGTAAATGCGCCGCTCTTTTGCTATGACTTCCGGAGCCAGACGTTCCACGGTGGCATAGAGTTCATAGTCTTTCATTCTGCCTTTTTCTTCTGCAAGCTGGCGGACAAATTTCTTGAAAATCTGCGCTCTGGGGTCAGAAATGGAATAAACGGCATGCCCTATTCCATAGATAAGCCCACGCTTATCAAAAGCTTCTTTATGAAGCAGCTTCGTCAGATATCCCTTAATTTCCTCTTCATCACTCCAGTCCTCTAAGTGTTCCTTCATATCCTGGAACATACTGACCACCTTAATGTTGGCGCCTCCGTGTTTAGGTCCTTTTAAAGAACCCAGGGCTGCTGCAATGGCAGAATACGTATCCGTACCGGAGGAGGATACCACATGAGTGGTAAAAGTGGAGTTATTTCCGCCGCCGTGTTCCATATGAAGTACCAGAGCCAGGTCTAAAATAGACGCCTCTAAAGGTGAGTACTGCTTATCCGGACGCAGCATCAGCAGAATATTTTCCGCTGTGGAAAGGTTTTTCTCAGGATTATGGATATAAAGACTGTCGTCCAAATTGTAATGTTTATGCGCCTGATAACCGTATACGGAAAGCATGGGAAACACGCTGATAAGGTTGATACACTGACGGAGAACATTGGGAAGGGAAATATCTTCCGGATTTTCGTCATAAGAATACAGAGTCAAAACGCTTCTGGAAAGGGTATTCATCATATCTTTGCTGGGTGCCTTCATAATGACATCCCGGACAAAGTTTGTGGGAAGCGTTCTCTGGGCAGCCAGAATCTTGCAGAAATCATCCAGTTCTTTCCGGCTGGGCAGACGTCCGAAAAGAAGAAGGTAAGTAGCTTCTTCAAATCCAAAACGCTTTTCATCCAGAAAGCCTTTCGTCAGGTCTTCTACATTAATTCCGCGATAATACAATTCGCCTTCGCAGGGAACCTCTTCACCGTCAATCACCTTTTTGGAAACAATATTGGAAATCTGGGTCAGACCTGCCAGAACACCTTTTCCATTAATGTCACGAAGCCCTCTTTTGACATCGTATTTCGGATACAGGGATGCATCTATGCGGCTGTTTTCTTTACAGATTTCCGTAAGCATTTCAATTTCCGGAGTAACATTCATATTAAAATCGGACATTTTGATTCCCCCTTATCTGTTTTTCGCTTTAGCATGATAACATTTTAACACATGAGATAAGGGGTGACAAGAAAATTTTTTCTAAAAAATTTATGAACCATTTATTTCAGATTTAATTTAGCCAGTGCATCTGCAAAAGCATTATTGACAGGTTCCTGGGCCTCTTTCTTTTGTTTGTTCAGGTAACGCTGCACCTCTTTTTTGCTGACCCCTGCCCCTTCTTTGGCTCTTCTCTGCTGGAAACTGGAAAGTTTTTCCTTATAACCGCAGGTGCTGCAGATAAAGGTGTCCTCTTTTCCCTTGACATACATCTCCATTTTCCGGTGGCAGTTGGGACATCTGGCATTGGTCAGACGGGAAATGGTTTCTCTGTGTCCGCATTCCCGGTCCTGACACACCAGCATTTTACTGTTCTTACCGTTCACTGCCAGCATCCGTTTTCCGCACACCGGACACTTCGTATTGGTCAGATTGTCATGGCGGAATGTGCCTTCTCCTGTCTTAATTTCCCGGATGAGGTCCTCCGTATACCCCCGGATTTCCTTTAGAAACAAGTCTTTTTGCAATTTTCCCTTGGAAATCTCTGACAGCTTCATCTCCCAGTCTGCCGTCAGTTCGGGTTTCTTTAAATCTTCCGGAACCAGTTCCAGAAGCTGCTTTGCCTTTGAAGTCAGGTAAATATCATTTCCCCGTTTTTCCATTAAGAACGTGTGAAACAGCTTTTCAATAATATCTGCCCGTGTGGCAACGGTTCCCAGACCTCCGGTTTCTCCCAGGGTCTTTGCCGCTTTTTCATCTGCATTCTCCAGATATTTCACCGGATTTTCCATGGCAGACAACAGGGTTGCCTCTGTAAAAGGGGCCGGAGGTTTGGTTTTTCCTGCTGTGAGTTCCACTCTCTCGATTTTCAGCTTCTCACCTTCCTGTATATCGGAAAGCTTCTGGAAATCCTCCTCCTCCTCTTCTTCTGTCCAGGTGCCTTCATAAACCTCTTTCCATCCGGCCTGCTTCACGATTTTCCCTTTTGCCGTAAAGATTTCTCCCCCGGCTGAGGCTTTCATGGTGGTCTGTTCGTACTCAAAAGGCGGATACAACACGCTTAAAAACCGTCTGACTACCAAATCGTAAATTTTCCGTTCTTCGTTTGTCATGTGGTCCAACTGCACAAACTGCTCTGTAGGAATAATGGCGTGGTGGTCACTGACCTTTTTGTCGTCCACAAAGGATTTGGATACTTTCACCGGCTTCATGGACAGGGACCCTGCCAGAGAGCGGTAAGGACCTACCGCGCAGGCTTTCAGCCTTTCCTTAATGGTGGACACAATATCGCTGCCAATGTATCTGGAGTCGGTTCTCGGATAAGTGAGCACTTTATGATTTTCATAAAGTCTCTGCATAATATTCAGCGTTTCCTTTGCGGAAAAACCGAATTTTTTGTTGGCATCTCTCTGCAGCTCGGTCAAATCATACAGCCCAGGAGCATACGTTTTCTTCCGGCTCTTGTCCACAGAAACTACCTGCAGCAAATCCGACTGCACCGCCCCTTTTTTCTCTTCCATGCGTTCTTTCTGGAACGAACGGATACTGCCGCTTTTCTTATCCTGCCAGGTCCAGCGGTTTTTTCCTGCCAGAAGGGTCAGTCCATAGTATTCCTGCGGTTTAAAACTGCGGATTTCTGCCTCTCTTGCCGCAATCATAGCAAGGGTGGGCGTCTGGACACGTCCGCAGGAAAGCTGGGCATTGTATTTGCAGGTCAAAGCTCTGGTGGCATTGATACCCACTAACCAGTCTGCCTCGGCTCTGGACACCGCCGCGTCATAGAGAGAGTGATAGGCTCTTCCGTCTTTTAGGCTGGCAAAGCCTTCCCGGATGGCCTTATCCGTTACCGATGAAATCCAAAGGCGTTTGATGGGCTTTCTGCACTGGGCCTTTTCCAGAATCCAGCGGGCAACCAGTTCTCCTTCTCTTCCTGCGTCTGTGGCAATAACGATATCCTGCACATCCTTGCGCCAGAGTTGGGTTTTCACTGCCTGATACTGCTTTGCAGTCTGTTTGATAACCACCAGTTCCATCTTTTTCGGCATCATAGGCAGGACTTCCATATTCCACTCTTTGTATTTTTTGTCATATTCCTCCGGGTCTGCCAGAGTGACCAGATGTCCCAGGGCCCAGGTTACAATATAGCGTTCTCCTTCCAAAGCACCGTTCAGCTTTTTGCTGCATTTCAACACTCTGGCAATATCTCTTGCCACGGAAGGCTTTTCTGCTAAAACCAGTGTTTTCATTCGCCAGCCTCCTGCATATCTTTTCCGAAAAAGGCAGCTGTCCTGCTCACCTTGCTCATTAAATCAGAAAAAGCCTGAGGAGTTAAAGACTGTTTGCCGTCGCACAGAGCCTTCTCCGGGTTGTTGTGCACCTCTATCATCACACCGTCTGCTCCTGCTGCAATAGCTGCCATGGTCAGCGGTTCCACCATAAAACGCAGTCCTGCCGCATGGCTGGGGTCTACGATGACCGGCAGATGGGTTTTGGATTTCAGCATGGGAATGGCGGAAACATCCAAAGTGTTTCTCATAGAGGTTTCAAAGGTGCGGATACCTCTTTCACAGAGAATAACCTTTTCATTTCCCCCTGCCATAATGTATTCCGCGCTCATTAAAAGTTCTTCCAAGGTGTTGGCCATTCCTCTTTTCAGCAAAATCGGCTTATCCACCTTACCTAGTTCCTTTAAAAGCTGGAAATTCTGCATATTTCTGGTACCTACCTGAATCACATCCACCTCATCAAAAAGGGGCAGATGGTCTGTGCTCATAATTTCTGTCACAATGGGAAGTCCCGTGGCTTTCTTTGCCTCTAGCAGCATTTTTAATCCTTCGTCCCCCAGTCCCTGGAAAGAGTAAGGTGAAGTCCTGGGCTTAAAAGCACCGCCTCTTAGAAGACCTGCTCCTGCTTTTTTCACATCTAAGGCTACTTCTGTCATCTGTTCTCTGGTTTCCACAGAACAGGGACCTGCAATTACCTGGAAAAATCCGCCTCCGATTTTTCTGCCTGCAATATCTACCACCGTATCCTTGGGATGCATATCTTTGTTGGCTTTTTTATACGGTTCTTTGATTCGCTTTACAGACTCTACCACGTCCAGGGCAGACAACCACTCGGCATCTACTTCTGTGGTGTCTCCTACCAGACCAATCAGGGAAGTGTTCACCCCGTCTGACAAATGAAGCTGCAATCCCATATGGGTAAGTTCCTGTTTTAAAGCGTCTACTTTCTCTTCGTCCGCCCCTTTTTTCAATACTACAATCATGCTGTGCCCTCCTGTTTTCATAAAAAAAGCGATGCCTGCTGCTGCAAACACCGCTGTTTTCTCTTTTCCTGTGTGAAAGGAATCAGAATCTTTTGCAGCGAAAGCAGCCTGCGCCGTAAAAATAGCCCAGGTAAGCGTAATAAGAATCCTTGTTTCCGCTAAAAACTGCCTGTTTCTGCATCATGATTTCTTCCTGCCCTTTCTTTTAAACTAATCTTATCATATAACCGCCTTTCCTATTTGTCAACCGAAATTTTAACAATTTAAAGCGTTTAAGTGTTTTTTGAAATCTTTGTTAAAAAATCGGTTGTGTATTGTGATGTCAGCCGTTTTATATTATAATTATTTGAAGAATTATTTCTATTTTTCAGAATTTTTTTACAGATGAGGGGTAAACAAATGTCTAATACTACCAATCTTCGCAGCCAACTGGCCTATCAGGTAATTCAAGAGGTACAAAAAGCCGTTATCGGGAAAGAAGACCGGGTTCGCAAAGTGATGATGGCTATTTTAAGCGGCGGACACGTTCTGTTGGAGGATATTCCCGGTGTGGGCAAAACAACCATGGCTCTGGCTTTTTCCAAAGCACTGAGTCTGAAAGAAAAGCGTCTGACTTTTACACCGGACGTGCTGCCTGCAGATTTGACAGGCTTTACCATGTATCGGAAAGAAACCGGAGAATTTTATTTCCATCCCGGTGCCCTGATGTGCAATCTCTTTCTGGGCGATGAAATCAACCGCACCTCGCCCAAAACCCAGTCTGCCCTCCTGGAAGTCATGGAGGAAGGGCAGGTCAGCGTGGACGGCAGTACCTATCCCGTGCCAAAGCCTTTTATCGTCATTGCTACCCAGAATCCCTCCGGCTCTGCTGGCACCCAGCTTCTGCCGGAGTCCCAGCTGGACCGTTTCTGTATCTGTCTTAGGCTTGGATATCCCGACATGGAAGAAGAAATTGCCATTTTAAAGGGTCGAATTGCCCAGAGCACTATAGAAACCGTACGGCCTGTACTGAACGTCACTCAGCTTCTGTCCCTTCAAAAGGAATGTCAGGAGATTTTTGTCCATGACCGGATTTACAGCTATATTGCCGCTCTCGTACAGGCCACCAGAAACCATGAGCTCATTGCACTGGGTGTCAGCCCCAGAGGCACTCTGGCACTGACGAAAATGGCGCAGGCAGGGGCTTTTCTTTCCGGGCGCAGCCATGTGCTTCCCGAAGATGTACAGTCTGTGTTTGCCGATGTCTGTGTACACCGGCTGATTTTAAACTCCAAGGCCCGTATCAGTCACGTTTCTCCGCTTTCTCTTCTGGAGGAAATTTTGAAGACCACTCCGGCGCCTTCTGTACGGAAAAAGACATCTTTATAAAACCCAGAAAGGAAGCTCTGTATGGCAGCAAATATTTTTAGTGTAATCGGTATCCTTCTCTGTCTGTATCTGGCGATTCTGTACCAGAGTACAGCTGCCTGTGCTGTTTTTCTGTTTCTGGTTCTTTACGGCACAGCCTCTTTTTTGCAGCTTTGGTATCTCTCCGGGAAAATAAAGACGGAAATTCTGCAGGCCTCTGCCGCTAAATCCCAGGACCGGGAAATCGCGTTTGCTCTGTCTGTAAAAAATACGGGAATCCTTCCCCTCTTCCGAGGCTGTATCCTTTTGACGGTCCAGGATTTGCAAGGACAGGTCTGCCAGACTCAAAAGTTGTATTTTTCAGTCAAAAGCAGGCAGGAAATCCGCCCCGGAGGAACTTTAGAAAGTCCCTGCTGCGGACGTTTCCTGTTGTTGGTGAAGGCTGTGCGCCTTTACAGCTTCGGCCATCTTTTCAGCCGAAAGCTTTCTCAAGACTGCCCAAAGGAACTGCTTTTTTACCCGAAAATCACATCCCTTCCCCTCACTGTCAGCGAACAAGTCCGATATTTCTCCGCAGAAAGCGGGGAGGAAGAACAGATTCTTCCCGGTATCTTTCAAACACCTGTAAACCAGGTTCGGGATTTCAGCCCCGGCGACAGAGTCCGTCAGATACACTGGAAACTCAGTGCCAGAACGGACAGTCTGCTGGTGCGGGACATGGGTATACAACAGGGATTTCCTGTACTTTTATTCCTTTTCATTGAACCTCTGCCGGATAAGGATTTCACGGCTTCGTACAGCCGTTTTCTGGAAACTGCCGTATCCTTATCGTTTTCTCTTCTCCAGTCGGGGTGCCGCCATTTTGTAATCTGGTACCATCACCGGGAGGAAAAACTCATTCGTTTTCCCATTCGCCGGGAAGAGGATTTAGACCTCTGCACCTATTGCCTCCTGCTGGAAGATGTAAAGCCTGTACCGGGAGATATCTGTGAACTGTACCGGCAGCAGTATCCTTCCGATACCTTCTGCACCACGCTTTTACTCCATACACGGCTGGAATTTTATAAAAACGGTCAGCCGGAAAATCTAGAGTCTGTGCCGTCCATTTAGACGGCGGAATGGAGCCTTTATGAAAAAAGAAAAAACAATTTCTGTTCTTACCCGTATAGCGGATTCCCCCGTCCGCCCCAAAAACCTTCTGTTTTCTCTGACAGGCTGCTTTGCGCTGCTCTTTTTAGGCGGACTGGGCTTCTTTTCCAGTGTGAAGGATATGTCTGCGGTTCCCGGCGCCGTTTCTTTCTGGATTTTCCCCCTGGCAGGCGTGGCTTTGCTTCTTACCTTTCTCTTTGGGCTTTTTCTTCTGCACAAAAAGAAAAGGCTGGCTCTGCTTCTTAGCGGAGGGCTGCTCTGCAGTCTTCTTCTCTTTCAGAGAAAGGCTCTGCTGGCACAGGGAAGCTCTTTTTTGGGCTATCTCCACGCCCGGCTGGAACGGTTTTACGGTATTTCCCTATTTTCGGATTTTTCCGGCTCTGCTGCGGATAACTCCCTTTTCTTCTTTTTCTGTACCCTGTTATTCCTGATTCTGGTCTGCCTCACCCTATGGTACAGAAAAAAAGTACTTTTTCTCTTCTTGCTTCTGCTGGCACCGGTGGCACAGTTTGTTACAGAAATCCGTCCTTCTTTCCTTTCCGCCGGCTGTTTTTTGGTCTGCTTTTTCCTGTGGGACTGTCTGTCTGCAAAGGAAACCTCCTCTGGATTCCTTCAGACCGGACTTCTTTTCGGGCTTTACTGTTTCTGCGCCCTTGTGCTGACCCCCGGCTTTTCTGCTCTGGCTTTCCAATCCACTTCTTCGTTATTTCAGACGGTCAATGAGGCCTCTGCAAAGTTTGGCGCCCTTTTTCATGCAAATTCCGCTGACAGAGCGACGCGTACATCGAAAACCCGTCCTACCGCATCCGGAAACAGCAATCAAAATACGGTTTCCACACAGACAGACAAGGAAGTTCTGGACAATACAGCCCCTGTTTACAGCAATCAGACTATGTTTACGTTCCACACGAGCCGGATTTTTGACACACCTGTTTACCTGCGCGGCTTTACCGGATTCACCTACACAGACGGGGTCTGGGAAGCTTTGGACGAAAAGCAGTGGAAGTCTTTTTGCAGCAGTTACGGACTGTCAGACGAACTGCAGAAGCAGCTTCCTTCCATTCCTTATGAAGCCGGAAAAGCACAGACTTCTCTTGCCTCTGCACAAATGAGCCTAAAGCCTGCCTTTTCCCCTTCCTTTACTTATCTGCCTTACGGGGCTGACATACCGAAGGGGTTCAGCACTGGAGATGGCAATGTGCTGACAGAAAAGTTTCCTTCCAGGCTGACCTTTGACTGCTATCCTCTTTCCCTGGATTCCTCTCCATTTTTAAGAGCGCCTTCTCTTCCTTCCGCACAAACCTCTGCAGAAGGTCTATACAGGGAATTTGTGCAAAACACCTATACCTGGTATGACAAAGACTTAACAGCCCGGCTTCTGGAGGACATACAGCACCTGCCAGTATATTCCTCTCTGCCGGAAAATCCTTCCTATGACCAGGTGCTGAAGGCAGCCGGAGAAATTCAAAGTTTCCTCTCCAGCCATGCCTCCTACAGTCTGCAGCTCTCCCCTGTTCCCGCAGACAGCAATCTGCTGGACAACTTTC
The DNA here is from genome assembly GCF_037890365.1 of Blautia sp. HCN-20427. Classification (NCBI taxonomy): domain Bacteria; kingdom Bacillati; phylum Bacillota; class Clostridia; order Lachnospirales; family Lachnospiraceae; genus Blautia; species Blautia sp. HCN-20427. Next base: position 96,079 of record NZ_JBBKBX010000007.1, read on the forward strand.
TCTATGAACAGAAAAAAGGCTTCTGCGTTCACTTTGCCACAGCCGGAACCCTGCTTTTCCGCATGTACGGTATTCCGGCCCGGTACGTCAGCGGATACGTCATTACCCCTGAAGATTTACAGAAAGAAAGCGAAGGCGGCTATTCCTTTGCCGTGCCGGATTCCAGTGCCCATGCCTGGACAGAAATCTATCTGGGTGAAGGAGGCTGGGTTCCCGTGGAGGTCACCCCGGCTGCTTCGGACACATCTCAGACCGTACAGACAGAACAGACAGCCCGCCAGGAGAATATGCAGACGGTAAAACAGGAGAACCTCCCAGACAGCAAAAAAGACCAGCCTTCCCCATCCTCAGACACAGAAAAAAGAGGCTTTCTGCCTGTTCTGACAAAAATCCTCTTTTTTGCAATGGTATTTTTTATAACTGCTGCTCTTTTGTTTTTTCTGCTGTATTTCAGACGAATCCTTCTCTTCCGCAAACGGATGGGCATTTTCTGCCGCAGCCGGGAAGCATGCTTTCTCTGTGTATTTAACAGTATTCTGGATTTATGGAAAGTGCGGTTCCACATTCCTGCCCTGAATCCCCAGCAGCCGGAATTTCCTGTCCTCTTCGGCCAGAAACTGCCGGAAGAGACACGAATTCTCTTTGACCAGCTTTACACCTTGGCCGAATGCTTCTGTTTCGGGGCGGACACACCTAAAAAACAGGATATCCGCAAACTGCGTCATATCTATGCAAGGGAGAGGAAGCTATTCTTTGCTTCCTGCTCCCCCAGAAAAAAACTGTATTATCTCTTTTTCCATGTTTTCTGACCGCCAGGGCTGTTCCTTTAAACAGCCTCAGCTTTCTCAAACTGGCTGTTGTACAGGTTTGCGTAGAAGCCGTTGGCGGCCAACAGGGATTCATGGGTTCCCTGTTCAATAATATCGCCGTCTTTCATAACCAGAATCAAATCTGCGTCACGAATGGTAGACAGTCTGTGGGCAATGACAAAGCTGGTTCTGCCCCTCATGAGATTATCCATAGCAGCCTGAATCTGTTCTTCGGTTCTGGTATCCACAGAAGAAGTTGCTTCATCCAGAATCAGAATCTTATTGTCTGCCAAAATGGCTCTGGCAATGGTGAGCAGCTGCTTCTGTCCCTGGGAAATATTGCTGGTTTCTTCATTCAATACCATCTGATAACCGCCTGGCTGAGACATAATAAAGTGATGGGCATGAGCTGCCTTTGCTGCAGCGATAACCTCCTCATCTGTAGCGTCCAGTCTTCCATAACGAATATTTTCCATAATGGTGCCGTGGAACAACCAGGTTTCCTGAAGTACCATGCCGAAAAGTTCCCGCAAATCCATTCGGTTGAAGTCTTTCAGATTGTGTCCGTCAATGAGAATCTCCCCAGAATTGACGTCATAGAAACGCATGAGCAGTTTTATCATCGTAGTTTTTCCGGCCCCTGTAGGTCCTACAATAGCCACCTTCTGTCCTGCTTTTACCACGCCGTTGAAATCGTGAATAATCATCTGTTCCGGATTATAACCGAATGCTACATGGTTTGCTACCACGTTTCCTTCAATACTGCTGATGTCCACAGGATTTTCCACAGTCTGGTCTTCTTCTTCTACATCCAGAAATTCAAAGACACGCTCTGCAGCGGCTGCAGAAGACTGCAGCATATTCGTCACCTGGGCAATCTGCTGAATGGGCTGGGTAAAGTTTCGGATATACTGGAAGAACGCCTGAATATCTCCCACCTTTACATCGCCTTTAATGACCATAAAACCACCCAGAAGTGCTACCATAACATATCCCAGATTTCCCACAAACTGCATAATCGGCATCATCATACCGGAGAAAAACTGAGAACGCCAGCCGGAAGTATACAGCTTTTCGTTGGTTTCTTCAAAGGTACGGATAACGTCTTCTTCTTTGTTAAAGGCCTTTACCACATTGTGGCCGCTGTAGATTTCTTCCACCTGTCCGTTAACCTCACCCAGATATTTCTGCTGTGCCTGGAAATATTTTTGAGAGTGTTTCATAACCTTTCCGATAATCAGCATGGAAACCGGCAGAATCAAAAGCGCTGCCAGGGTCATCCACACATTGATAGACAGCATCATAATGAACACACCGATAAGAGTGGTCACCGATGTAATAAGCTGGGTAAAACTCTGGTTGATACTGGTCTGAAGGGTATCCACATCGTTGGTAATTCTGGAAAGAATTTCTCCATGCGTTCTGCTCTCAAAATATTTCATAGGAATTCTGTTGATTTTTCCTGAAATATCTTTTCTCAAATTATAGGTAACGTTATTGGAAATTCCCGTCATAATAAATCCCTGAATCAGGGAAAACAGCGCACTGACTACGTACAGTCCCAGCGCCCACAAAAGAAATGAGGCGATTTTTCCGAAATCAATGCCGCTTCCTCCGTTGATTTTCGATACCAGGCCGCTGTACAGTTCTGTGGTAGCTTTTCCCAGCACCTTCGGTCCGATAATATTGAAAACGGTACTTCCAATGGCAAACACAATCATGCACATAAGCTGTATGCGGTACCTTTTCATATAGGAAAGCAGTCTTTTCATAGCTGTTTTAAAGTCTTTTGCCTTTTCTGCAGACATGCCGCCGCCATGTCCGCCCATAGGCCCTCTTGGTCTTGCATTACTCATCTGCCAATTCCTCCTCTGACAACTGTGACATAGCAATCTGACGATAGACATCACAGGATTTTAAAAGCTCTTTATGGGTTCCCTGTCCAACCACTTTTCCTTCGTCCAGAACCAGAATCTTATCCGCATGGAGAATGGTACTGATTCTCTGGGCTACTATCAAGGTTGTGGCGTCTTTTGTTTCTTTCTTCAAGGCTCTTCTTAAAACTACATCCGTCTTATAATCCAGAGCAGAAAAACTGTCATCAAAAATATAAATTTCCGGTTCTTTGGCAATGGCTCTGGCTATGGAGAGACGCTGTTTCTGACCGCCGGATACATTGGAACCTCCTTGGGCAATGGCAGAATCCATACCATCTTCTTTATCCTGAATAAATTCCCAGGCCTGGGCAATCTCTGCTGCTCTTTTTACTTCTGCTTCTGTGGCTTCCGGCTTTCCGTAACGGATATTGGAATCAATGGTTCCTGAGAAAAGCACACCCTTTTGAGGCACATAGCCAATGCGCTGCCGCAAGTCATGGAGTTTTATCTTCCGTATGTCCACACCGTCTACCAGAATCCGTCCGGAAGTCACATCAAAGAATCTCGGTATCAGATTTACCAGGGTACTTTTTCCGCTTCCCGTGCTTCCGATAAAAGCCACCGTCTCACCCTTTTTGGCGTGAAAATCAATATCGGTTAAAGAAGCCCCGTCCGCACCGGGATACGTAAATCCCACATGCTCAAAGACCACATCTCCTTTTAATTCTGTGTTGACTTCCTGTGTCTCCTCTGCATCATGAATACTGACTTCGGTTTCCAGCACTTCGTTGATACGGGTTGCAGATACCTTTGCACGCGGAATCATAATGGACATCATGGTTATCATCAGGAACGCCATAATAATCTGCATAGCGTACTGCATAAACGCCATCATATTACCTACCTGCATAGTACCGTCATTCACTGCATGAGAACCATTCCATACAATTAATACCGTAACGCAGTTCATCAAAAGCATCATCACCGGCATCATAAAGGTCATGCAGCGGTTTACAAACAGGTTGGTCTTCATCAGTTTTACATTGGCGTCTTCAAAACGTTCTTCTTCATGTTTCTCACGGCTGAAGGCACGGATAACAGACACACCGGTAAGAATTTCTCTGGCTACCAGATTCAATTCGTCAATGAGGTACTGCAGCTTCGTAAACTTGGGCATGGCAATTTTAAACAAAAAGGCCACAAAGAGTATAATTAATACCACTGCCAGTCCTAAAATCCATGTCATGGATGCGTCGGTCTGAAATACCTTATACACACCGCCGAGTCCCAGAATGGGAGCATACAGTACAATACGGAACAGCAGTGTGAACAAAAGCTGTACCTGCTGCACATCATTGGTGCTTCTGGTTATCAGGGAAGCTGTAGAAAAATGATTCAGTTCCCCGCCGGAAAAGGAAATAACTTTTCTGTATACCTGATTTCTCAGATTCTTTCCAAGGGTTGCCGCAGCCTGGGAAGACAGGAACGTTACCGTAACTGCTGCTGCCATTGCCAGAAGCGCCAGCCCCAGCATTTTCAATCCGCTGCCTAAAATGTACTGTGTCTGCATGGCATCCAGGTCTTTTCCCTGCGCCTCATATTCACTCTGCACAAAAAGCACGGAACTCTGGGTGATAATAGACTCCGGCATGTCTTCAAACTTCTCCGTCATGCCTTTTGTCATGGCCTGCAGCTGCTCCTTTGGCATTTGAGAAAACAGTTCCAGTAAATTGGTCTCCTTTGGTACCTGCAGCTGTTCTTTTATCTTGGTTACTTCTGCAGAGGAATCATCCCAAAGTCCGCTGACTACCATTTCGGGAATCCCCAGAATCTGATTCAAGTCTTCCCGTTCTTCCTCTGTTACATCTTTTAACCGGTAAACATCTCCATCTTCTTTATAAAAATCTTTTACCTTTTTGGCATCTTTTTCATCCATAAACAGACAGACCTGCTCCATGGATTCTTTTCGCAGGGTTTCCGGCACTCCGTCTTCAATGCCCTTCTGCTGGATACCCACATTGACAATTTTGGATGTGTAATCCGGCAGAGATAAATCACAAAATGCCTGAACAAATAAAAGAAGGATAATCATGACAATATAGTGCCACCGTTCCTTCATATAATGAAACATTTTTAACATAAAGTCCTCCTTTGCTGGCTGTCACCTTCTAAATTATTTTCCGCCTCCAGGTTCGCAATCATCTGGTCAAAAAAACGCTTCATCAGACACCTTTCACTTTCGGAAAAGCCCTTAAAAATGATTTTTTCACTTTTCTCTACCTGGCGCTGGGCCTTTTCTATGAGTTCTCGTCCCCGTTCGGTCAGATAAATGCGGATTCTTCTCTGGTCCTGTTCGTCACTTTTCCGCTCTATAAGACCGCTTTTTTCCAGACGCTTCATAGAAACTGCCACCGTAGGCGCGCTGATATGAAGATTTTCCGAAATTTCCTTCTGGCTCATCCCTTCTTTTCTGCTCAGCTGCATCAACAAGGGCATTTGCTTGGGATGAATCCCTGTTTCGCTGAGAAGACAGAAAGTATTGCGGAAATACAGGTGCGTCAGCTTTACAACTCTTGCCTGAATGCTGTCTTCTTTTTCCATATCTATCATTCCGATTCTCCTTTCTTAGTTAGTCGACTAACTTATATTATGTCACATTTTACTAAATTGCAAGTCACATTTTTATATTTTACACTTTTTTTAGAAATTACTCCCAAAAAATTAATTAGTCATCTAACAGTATCATTTCGCTCTTGCACCCGTGTGTGTGTCCTGTTATAATAAGTATAACATTTTCACAGTTTAACTCGAAAAAGTATCTGTATTTAGAAAGGCAGGATTTCATATGTCACAGACAAAGAACAAAGGCTCTCTCCCCTTTAATCTCATACTTATCGGCTTTATGGGAACAGGAAAAAGCACGGTTGCCCGCTGTTTAGGGAAAAAATGCGCTATGGAAATTATTGAAATGGATGAAGAAATTGTCCGGCGGGAGCAGAGGAGTATTCCTGAAATCTTTCAGCAGCAGGGAGAAGCCTATTTCAGGAATCTGGAAACCGGTCTTTTAAAAGAATTACAAAAAGAAACGAATAAAATCATTTCCTGCGGCGGCGGCGCTGCCCTTCGTGCAGAAAATGTAGCCGAAATGAAAAAAAACGGAAAAGTCATACTGCTGACAGCCGAACCCCAGACCATTCTGAATCGGGTGAAGTATGACAATTCCCGTCCTATTTTAAAAAATCGCAAAACCGTTGCGGATATTGCCGAATTGATGGAAAAACGCCAGAAAAAATATCTGGCTGCTGCTGATCTGGTTATTTCCACTGACAATAAAAATATTGGGCAAATCTGTGAGGATATCCTGCATGCGCTCTAAGGGCGTTTCCCTCCTCTTGACAGCTCCGGCAGCACTACACAGAGCATGGTGACAAAGCAGGCCGTTCCACCGATAAAATTGGAAATGGGCTCTGCCAGGAAAACGCCTTTGGCTCCAAGTCCTGCCACAGAGGGCAGCCACAGGGTAAGCGGTATGACAATCACCGCTTTGCGAAGCAGCGAGAAAAAGATTGCCTGCTTTGCTTTTCCCAATGCGGTAAACACACTCTGTCCCGCAAACTGCAGAGACATAAAGCAAAATCCAAAGAAATAAATCCGCATGGACGGCACGCCCAGCTTCAAAAGTTCTTCCCCTCCGTTAAAAAGACGGATAAACACAGCCGGAAACAGCATAGTAAAAATCCAGACCACCGTAGTGTATGCCATGCATACCACAGACATAATCTTAATCCCTGTCCGTACTCTTCCATACTCCCGTGCTCCGTAATTAAATCCCAGCACCGGCTGTGCCCCCTGGGTAAATCCCTGAGAAGGCACGCTTAACACCTCTCGCACAGAATTAACAATCGTCATAATTCCCACATACACATCTCCGCCAACGGACTGAAGCGTAACATTGCAGACCACCTGTACGGCACAGTTGGTTGCCGCCATAATAAACCCGGAAAGCCCCAGTGCCAGAATCTCCTTCATGCAGCCAAAATCCGGCTTCATATACCGTCTTTGCAGTTTCAAAAGCGTCTTCTTTCCCCTGAGGAAAAATACCACCCATAAAGCTGACACTGTCTGAGAAATCACCGTAGCCACTGCTGCTCCCTTTACCCCCATGTGAAAACCGAAAATAAAAACCGGGTCTAAAATAATATTTATGACCGCGCCTATGAGCACTGTACACATACCGGTTCCGGCAAATCCCTGACAGTTGATAAAGCCATTCATGGACAAGGTTATCATCACGCAGACGGTTCCCAGCAGATAAATACTCAGATAGTCATTCGCATAACCGAAAGTATCCCTGCTGGCTCCCAGCGTGTACAATAGGGGGTCTTTTATCAAAAATCCCACCACCGTGAGAAGGACACCCATAACAAGCGTCATGAGAAAAGAATTCCCCATAATACGCCCGGCCTTCTCCATATTTCCTCGCCCTCTTTCAATGGAACACAGGGGCGCTCCCCCGGTTCCCACAAGGTAAGAAAAAGCCGTAATGGCGGTGATGACAGGAAACGCCACCCCCAGACCTGTAAGGGCCGCCGCACTGGCTCCCGGAAGTCGGCCAATATAAACCCGGTCTACAATATTATAAAGCACATTGATAAACTGTGCCAGAATCAAAGGAAGAGACAGCCGAAAAATATTTCCCAACATACTTCCTCTGGAAAAATCATGTTCCTCTGCACTGTGCAGAGTTTTTACCCTTGTACCCACATTTCCACTTCCTATCTCAAAAACCTTTTATTTCTGCCGGTAAGTAGTCAGGAAGTCTGCCAGTTTATCAGCCGCCTTTCCAAGAACCTCCACATTAGGCAGATACACAATGCGGAAATGGTCCGGCTGTCCCCAGTTAAATCCTTTTCCGCAGGTAATGAGAATCTTCTTTTCATGAAGCAAATCCAGGGCAAATTTCTCGTCATCATGAATGTTGAATTTCTCTGTGTCAATCTTGGGGAAAATATAAAAAGCCGCTTTTGGCTTCACAGCAGAAAGTCCCGGTATGTCTTTAATAGCATTGTAAATAAACTCTCTCTGCTCATAAATTCTGCCTCCCGGCACCAGATATTCGTTCACACTCTGATAACCGCCAAGAGCCGTCTGCACCACTGCCTGGGCCGGCACATTGGAACACAGGCGCATATTGGAAAGCATATTTAAGCCCTCTATGTATCCCTTTCCCTTTTCCTTTGCCCCGCTTAACACCATCCAGCCGCAGCGGAAACCTGCAATCATATGAGATTTGGAAAGTCCGTTTAAGGTTACGCAGAACAAATCCGGCGCCAGAGACGCAATGGAGGTATGGGTAATGCCGTCCATAACCAGACGGTCGTAAATCTCGTCTGAAAAAATCATCAGTTCGTGTTCTCTTGCCACGTCTACAATCTTCTGCAGCACTTCTTTTGGATACACTGCTCCAGTAGGATTGTTTGGATTAATCAGGACAATGGCCTTTGTCTTATCTGTAATTTTGCTCTTAATATCCTCTACATCCGGATACCACTCCGACTGCTCATCACAGATATAATGTACCGCTTTTCCGCCTGCCAGAGTCACACAGCCGGTCCAGAGGGGATAATCCGGGGAAGGCACCAGAATTTCGTCTCCGCTGTCCACCAATCCCTGCATAGCCATATTAATCAACTCACTGACGCCGTTTCCTGTATAAATATCATTGATAGACACATTGGGAATCTTTTTAAGCTGACAATACTGCATAATGGCTTTTCGGGCTGCAAAAATCCCCTTAGAATCAGAATATCCCTGGCTTTCTCTCAAGGTATAAATCATATCCAGAATGACTTCTTCCGGGGCTGAGAACCCAAACGGCGCAGGATTGCCGATATTCAGTTTTAAAATATCAATTCCGCTTTCCTGCATCCGGTTCGCTTCGTCCAGAACCGGTCCCCTTACGTCATAACATACATTGTCCAGTTTTGATGATTTCTGAAATGTTCTCATATTTCTGCCCTCGTTTTCTTTTTTATAACAATAGATTTTATCACTTTAGTCTGGGAAACTCAACTGTTTTCCCGAATCTTTCGGAAATATTCCTGTATCTCCTGCTCATACCCATTGTCTGTTGGACGATAAAAGACTCTGCCTTCTAATTCAGAGGGCAGATACTGCTGCTTTACATAATGATTGGGATAATCATGAGCATACTGGTATCCTATTCCATGCCCCATTTTGGCTGCCCCTTTGTAATGAGAATCCTGAAGATGGACCGGCACGGTGGTTTTCACAGAGCGCACTGCTTCCATGGCCTCGTCCACGGCCAGATAAGCCGCATTGCTCTTAGGCGCACTGGCTACATAAGTGACTGCCTGAGCCAGGGGAATCCGTGCCTCCGGCATGCCAAGGCGTTCTACGGCCTGAGCTGCCGCTACTGCTACCTGCAGTGCCTGAGGGTCTGCATTTCCCACATCCTCTGCCGCACAAATCATAATTCTGCGGGCAATAAATTTAATGTCTTCCCCTGCGTACAGCATTTTAGCAAGGTAAAATACCGCTGCATCCGGGTCAGAGCCCCGCATACTTTTAATAAAAGCAGAAATGGTGTCATAATGGTTGTCCCCTGTCTTGTCGTAGCGCACCACCCGTTTCTGAATACACTGAGACGCTGTTTCCAAATCGATATGGATTTTCCCGTCTTCGCTCTTTTCCGTGGTTAAAACTCCCAGTTCCAAGGCGTTTAAGGCCGCCCTGGCATCGCCTCCTGAAATATCTGCCAGAAATTCTTTGGCCTCATCCTCCAATACAGCGCCATAGCTTCCCATTCCCCGCTCCGTATCTGTGGCAGCCCTCTCCAGCAGTTTGCAGATGTCTTCTTTTTTCAAAGGCTTTAGTTCAAAGACAATAGAACGGGAAATCAAAGCTCCATTTACCTCAAAATAGGGATTTTCCGTGGTAGCACCGATTAAAATCAACGTGCCGTCCTCTACGAAAGGAAGCAGATAGTCCTGCTGTCCCTTATTGAATCGGTGAATTTCGTCTACAAACAAAATGGTTTTCTTTCCGTACATACCCAGGTGCTGCTGCGCCTCCTTCACCACTTCCTCCATATCTTTTTTTCCGGCAACTGTGGCGTTAATCTGCTGAAACCGGGAACTGGTGGTATTGGCAATGACCTTGGCCAGCGTCGTTTTTCCGGTTCCCGGCGGACCGTAAAAAATCACGCTTCCCAGTTTATCCGCCTTAATGGCACGGTAGAGCAGTTTATCTTTTCCGATAATATGTTCCTGCCCTGCCACCTCCTCTAAGGTGCGCGGCCGCATGCGGGACGCCAGAGGAGATTCATTTTCCAGAGTCTGTTCTTTCATATAATCAAATAAATCCATACGCTTCTCCTATTCCAACAGCAGTTCATCTACTGTAACAAATTCATAACCCTGCTTTTTCAGTATATCTGCAATCTGCAAAGCCGCATCTACAGAGGACTGAAAAATATCGTGCATTAAAATAATATCACCTTCCTGCACATCTTTCACTACCCTTTTCACAATTTTTTCTGTATTTTCCGTTGTCCAGTCCAGAGAATCCACATTCCAGGACACCGGAATCATGGTAATTTCAAAATCCAGATTCTTTTTCCACGCGCCAAAAGGAGGACGGACAAAGGAGGTACAAATTCCCGTATTTTCATAAATTTTATTGCAGGTCAGCAGAATTTCCTCCTCTGCCTGGGATTCCGAAAGTTTTTTCAGATTTACATGGTGATAGGTGTGATTGCCAATCAGATGTCCTTCCTCCTGTATACGCTTCACAACATCCTCATTTCCCTCAATATTTTTCCCAATGAGGAAAAAGGTGGCGCGAATGTCTCTTTCCTTTAATCCGTCCAGCAGTTTTTCTGTATAAACGCTGTGAGGGCCGTCATCAAAGGTCAGCGCAATCCGGGGGTGTTCCTGATCCAAAAGCTCCCCTGCCGTCTCCCTGGCTTTTTCCATTCCATTTCCTGCATATCCCAAAACTGCCAGAAATAACAGCATGCACAGGAGTGTTATCCACTTTTTCATATTCTACGTTCTCTGCCTATCCTCTTTCTTCTATAATAATATATGCAGTGTTTCTTTTTATTTTCGCTGGAAATCCTTCTGCAGGCAGAATCCTGCTCTTGACAGAATCTTTCCCTCCCATTACAATATTTTTGAATCTTGACAAAAAAAGTAAGGAGCGTTTATGACAAATCGAAAAACTATGACTGTTGTCTGCTGTCTGCTGGGACTGGCGGTGCTTATAGCCTTTGCCGTCTTCTACCAGAAAAAAGAAAAGCAGGCAGAATCAATATCCGCAACGGCCTTTAAACTGAATACCATTGTCACAGTAACCATTTACGATTCCAAAAATCAGAAACTGGCAGATGAAGCCGTAGCTCTGTGCGACAAATACGAAAAGCTGTTCAGCCGCACGATGGAATCCAGCGAATTGTATCAGCTGAACCACGGTACTCTGCCAAAAGAGGGAAATGCCTTTGTATTAAGCGAGGAAACTGCAAAACTGATTCAGAAAGGACTGGAATACGGAAAAGTTTCTGACGGAGCTTTTGACATTGCCATAGAACCCGTATCCTCTCTCTGGGATTTTACTTCCGGAAAAAAGGACATCCCTTCTCAGGAAGACATCTCAAAGGCCCTGCCTCTGGTCAATTACAAAGATGTGCAGCTTGACGGAAATCTGCTGACCTTTGCCAAAGAAGGCATGGGACTGGATTTGGGCGCCATTGCCAAGGGCTATATTGCAGACCGCATCAAAGATTATCTTCTGGAACAGGGCGTAAAAAGCGCCACCATCAACCTGGGCGGCAACGTTCTCTGTGTAGGAGAAAAGCCAGAGGGCACCCCATTTAAAATCGGTATCCAGAAGCCCTTTTCAGACCGCAGCGAAACCATTGCAGTTATGAATATTTCAGATAAATCTGTGGTATCCTCCGGAATTTATGAACGATATTTTGAAAAGGACGGGAAAATTTACCACCATATTTTAAATCCTGCTACGGGGTATCCCTATGACAACCATCTGGTGTCCGTCACCATTATTTCCGATAAATCCGTGGATGGGGACGGACTGAGCACCTCCTGCTTTGCACTGGGACTGGACAAAGGCATGGAACTCATCAACAGCCTGCCGGATGTACAAGCCGTGTTTATCACAGATGATTATGAATTGCATTACAGCGACGGATTTGAAGAAGAAATTTCTATGGCCGATGTAAAATAGAAAAATAACAGCATAACTCAAAAGAAAGAAGTGCACAGGTGATTTTCCGGCCTGCAGCACTTCTTTCTTTTCTCAATAAATACTAAGTATCATATAAATAAATCCCATGGAAAGCATTTCCACCGGAAGGCCCCGGAAGGCTTTCCCTGTATTGGCAAATTTCAGTGTTTTCTGTACAGACCAGAACAACACCACGGGTACGGCTGCCGTCCAGATAAGACCTGCCACCTGTCCAAAACTCTCCATGTCAAAGGGACGCATAAAGAGAGCCAGCGGAATGACCAGCCAAAGGGTTCTCGTATCTGTGTGGTTCTTCTTCAGCACACTGTTCGCGCAAGCCAGGGAAATTCCCGCTGTGAGGAATCCGAAAATAACGTCCTGGAAAATACCAGACTGAAATTCTGCTTTCATAATCAAATTGCCAAAGATTTCGCCTGTCCCGAAAAATTCTCTGCCAATGGCAAACAGTATCCAGAATCCCCAGCAGACTGCAGATTCCCACAGCAGTTCTCCATACTCTGCATCTATATTCTCTGAGATTACATGCTTTGCCGCAAACAGTCCCAGAATCAGGGTCATAAGCCAGGTTCCCCATTCCATTTCCAGACCAAGAGCTGAAAAGCCCAGCAAAAAGGCGCTGGAGCTAATCGCTGCTGTCCCCACGCACACGCAGCCCATGAGGCTCCAGCGGGGAATCCGGGATTCCAGCAGGTTTTTCAGCACTTCTGCAAACACAACTGCCAGAATCACCAGAATACCCGCCGCAAACGCTTCCTTCATGCCGGCAGAAAACAGTACCATACCCAGGGCAAAGGCTTCCGCCGGATATTTTATTTTCATCAAATCCTGTCCTCCACTTTCTATTTTACTGACTGCAGAAACTCATAAGCAGCATTGATACCTTCCACTGCTGCAGTAGAGGAAATGGTTGCTCCTGCTACTGCATCTACCTGTGTGCCGTTCTGTGGTTCCTGTGTCTCAGTTTCTTCGCCTGCTGCCTGATTCAAGCACTGCTCTGCCAGGTTTACAAAGCCGCCTACTGCAATGCTGACACCAGATACTGCGTCTGTCTTTCCCTGCTCATTCACATTTAAAAAGCTAAGGGACTGCTTTTCAATAAGGGCTGCAGACAGCGCTTCTGCCTGTTCTTTCCAGGTAAAGCCGTCCTCTGTCATCACATATTCGCCGTTTTCGGAAAGCACACTCTTCTTACTGCCATCCGCTCCTACAGATTCCCAGTTTACAGCTGTGATTTTTCCGTCTTTTACCGTCATGGTTACCTGGTCTGTAAATCCGTTATTATCCGGGCCATCTGCTTTTGCCTCATAATCTCCATCGGCCAATGTCCTATCTTCCAGAGAAATCTCCTCTTTTTCCTCCAGACTCATGCCAGGGAGATATACCGGGGCTTCTGCACCTTCAAACTGTGACAGAAATTCTGATTCGGCAATTTTGGCACCCAGACCCTCTGTTTCTTTTTGCTCGGTCACTTCCACCTTTGTAATTTTCTTTCCTGCTTTATCAAAGGAAACGTTTAGGAAAATATCTCCGCCGTATCCCTTTGTCTTTACAGATACCAGATAGCCGTCTTCTGTTTTAGAGGCGCTTTCAATGCCTTCTGCACCCTTGGTATCCAGTTCTTCCGTAACTTTTGCTTCTGCGCTCTCGCCTTCGGTGTCCTGTGCCAGAGCCTTGGAGCCCAGAATCACACCAAAAGAAAGGGCGGTCACAACTGCCAGTGCCAGAATTCCTCTTACATTTTTATTTTTCATCTCTTTTCCTCCGTTAAGCCTTAATTTTCCTGATGCCGTATACATGTTTTTTATAGAGCAGGGACAACATTCCCGCCATACAGTTTGCTGTTAAAATACCGAAACAGATACCTTCCGGGTACACACTGAAAATTCGTATGAAAGCCGTAATCACACCGGCTGTGGCTGCATAAAGCAGTTTTCCCCTTCTGGATACAAATACATAATCTGTCAGCATATAGCAGCCGCCCATAATCAGCCCGCCGCCAAAGAGATTCAGCAAAATATCTCCTGTAAAAAGACCTTCCGGTCCAAATATAAAAGTCAGTACCGTTACGGTAGCAATATAAGTAAAGGCCGCTTCTGCATTCACCACGCCCTTATAGCACAGATAGCCGAAGCCCACCAGAAGCAGCAGCTTGCTGGTTTCGCCCATAGCGCCTGGCATTTCTCCCAGAAACATCTGTAAATAACTGTATTCCGGGGTATTTCCCCCTTTTACACTGCCCAGTATGGTTGCCGCGGAAACTGCGTCCACAGAAACGGTTTTGGGCACCACATACTGCATGACTGCCTGGGGCCATGCCACCATAACCAGCAGTCTTCCCATAAGCGCCGGATTTACGAAGTTATTCCCCAGTCCGCCAAACATCTGCTTCACCAGCAGAATACTGAAAACATCTGCTGCAACCAACACCCATAGCGGTACGGTTACAGGCATATTAAATACCAGCAAAAGTCCCGTTACCACAGCACTGAAATCTCCCGCTGTCACTGGTTTTTTCGCCAGTTTCTGCCAGATATACTCGGTCAATACACAGACCGCCACGGAAAGCCCCGCCAGATACAGCGCGCGGATTCCGAAATAGTAAATTGCTCCTAAAAGCACAGGTACCAAAGAAATGGCTACATCCATCATGACTGCTCTGGTGGTTCTCTGTGTCCGGATGTGAGGTCCGTTTATCACTCTTGCTTCACTCATGCTTTCTGCACCGCCCTTTCTCTCATTCTCTGTTTCACCATATCTCTTGCCATTCTGGTACTGACAGAAAGTTCCCTTTTTGCCGGGCAGGTATAAGAACAGCAGCCGCAGGCAATACACTCACTGGCATACAGACTTTCACACAAGTCATAGTCCTCTTCACGGAAGGCAAAATCAATGGCATAGGGAGTCAGACCCGCCGGACACACGTTTTCACAACCGCCACAGCGCATACAGGGCGATTCCTCCTGCCGGCTGTCCGGCAGCACCAGAATACCGGAGGTATTCTTTGTCACATAAAAAAGTTCCTCTTCTTCCGTCCAGTCCGATGCCACGCAGGGTCCTGTCATAGGGCCTCCGGCAATGATTCTGTTTTTCTCTGCGGTCACACCGCCGCAAAGAGTCAGCAGTTCTTTTGCAGAAGTACCTACAGGCACCAAATAGTTTCCCGGCTCTTTCACACATCCGGTAACGGTGACAATTCTCTGAATCAGCGGCATCCCTCCCAGTATCATATCGGCAGCGGCCTTCGCTGTTCCCACATTGGAAACAATCACGCCCACATCTGCCGGCAGTCCGCCCTGGGGTACTTCTCGTCCCAGGACCGCCTGTATGAGCTGACGCTCACCACCCTGGGGATATTTTGCCGGAAGTTCTCTGATTTCCAGTTTTTGGGTTTCCTCTATCTTTCCGCTCTGTTTTGCAGCTTCTAAAATTCTGCGAAGACTGCGGATGGCCTCCGGCTTATTATCTTCAATGCAAAGATACGCCTTCCTGGCTCCTGAAGCCTTTAAAAGCAGACAGATACCATTTAAAATTCCATATCCCTGCTCCAACATCAATCGGTAATCACAGGTCAGAAAAGGTTCGCACTCTGCACCGTTTATCAAAAGACTGTCAATGGATTTATCCGTTTCATATTTTTTATGAGTTGGAAATCCCGCGCCTCCCATACCGGTAAGACCGCCATCCCGAATTCCTGCCAAAATCATCTCTTGGGAATAGGATTCCAGGCTCACCATTTCTGTCTCATACTTTTGAGCCTCTCTCCCCTTTTCTCCTTCATTTTTTATTATGCAGCTCAAAACCATGCGGTTTTGCTGACGCACTTCTTTCACGTCCAATACCTCTCCGCTGACGCTTGCGTGAAGAGGTGCTGCCATAAATGCCTCCGGCTTTCCAATCTGACTTCCTTTGAGAACTTTATCCCCTGGCTTTACCAGCAGAGAGCATTTGCCTCCAAAGGACTGTTCTGTCAGAATGGTTACTGTCTCAGGCCAGTATTCACGGACAGGCAGATTCATGGTCATGGCTTTGTCATAACCGTCTGTGGGGTGGATTCCTCCGGGGAATCCGCTTTTCTTCTTTTTCCACATGTTCTGTCTTCCTCCAGTCACTTTCATTTGTTAAATAATTGACATGCCATCCTAAGATGACATATCGGAGAGATTTTGGCAAGATTATTTTTTATCCATTTATTGTATATTCTTCTTATTTATGGTAATTCCTGCTCTTAAAATGCGAAACAGACGTTCTGCGGCATCTGCATACAGCATTTCTGCCTGTTTCAAAGCTTCTTCAAGACACATAGGACTGTTTTGCGTTGTCATAATACTGTCAATTCCACAATCATAAACTGCCTTTGCACCTTCTCCCATGGCTCCCGCAAGTGCAAGCACCGGGATTCCCTTTTTCTTCCCACAGGTTCCTATTCCATCCAGCACCTTTCCGCAGACAGACTGGCCGTCAATTCTGCCCTCTCCGGTAATAATCAAATCCGCATCCCCAATCATAGTTTCAAAATCCACCATCTCCAATACCGTCTGAATTCCTGACTGCAGTCTGGCATTGCAGAAAGCCAGAAGGGCAGCACCCATACCTCCTGCTGCACCGGCACCCGGAATTTCAGAAACTTTACGGCCGCAAAGCACTTCTATTTTTTCAGCATAGTGTACCATTCCTCTTTCCAAAATCTCCAAATCCCTGTCTGACGCGCCTTTCTGCGGCCCAAAAACATAGGTTGCACCCTGGATTCCCAAAAGAGGGTTCGTCACGTCACACATGACACAAAAGGAAGCATTTCGCATTTCAGACAGGATACCGCTGCAATCTATTTTTTCTATGTTTCCCAGCGTCTCTCCAACGGGTATAAACCTTTCTCCGTCTTTGCTGTAAAACTCTACTCCCAGAGCAGCCAGCATACCTGCTCCACCGTCATTTGTCGCACTTCCGCCAATGGAAACCGTGATTTTCCGGTATCCCGCTTCCAGAGCATTGCGGATAAGCTCCCCCGTACCATAGGAAGTCGTCTTTCCTGCATTTCCGGATTTATAGGGAATCAGGGTAATGCCTGAGGCCTGCGCCATTTCAATGAAGACCCTGTCTTCGTCCAAAATCAGATATTCCGCCTCTACAGCTGCCCCTAACGGCCCTGTTACCCGGCATTTTTTCAGTTTTCCTCCTGCCGTATTCCATATTGCCCTCATAGTGCCTTCTCCTCCGTCTGCTATGGGAACTCCTACGGTTTCTGCTTCCGGAAAAATTTCTTGTGCCTTTTGTTTTAAAATACCAATCTGCTGTTCTGATGACAAAGTTCCCTTAAAGGAATCGGGTGCAAATACAAATTTCATGATGTGTTTTCCTTTCTACTTGTTTTTCTCTTTTAAAGGTGTAATAATACTTTTGTTCTATCATATTACTATTTTAACAGGGGAATCAACTATGAAAAACAAAGGTCTATTTTTTACCCCTATTTTGCTTTCTGTTCTATTTTCTTTCACCTAGTTATTTTTGACCAAAATGGCCAGTTGCTTCAGGAATATCCAGATGTGAAAGTCAACTGGCTCTATCCTCTGGAAAACTCCAATTTCATAATTGCCGGAAACTTTAACAAAGAAATCTGTTCCTTTTCTCTGGATAAAGACGGAAATCTGTCGGAATACCAGACCCTCTTTACCAGTGAAAACCTTATGATTGACCCTACCATTATCCAGAAACGCCGATTCCAATGCAGCAAATGGAACTTACACGGTACATACTTATACTTCAAAAGATTTAAAAAACTGGGAATATCATTCTGACACTCTTACCTGTCAAAACAATTTAGAGGACGGGGACATTTTGTATGAAAATGGCATTTTATACTATGTGTTTGAAAAAGAAATGTACGATAAAGGTCCGTCTTCCTTAAATGTGATTTCATCTGCGGATGGCGGTTTCACCTGGTCTGGGGAAAAAGAGATTCTGCCTGCTGATGCCGACCACGAACCAGCAGCCTGTCTGCCTGATAAATCCAGTTATACCTTATATTACAGCAGCGACAGTCAGAATCCCGGTAAAAGCTATGCCAGTGCTTCTGTGTATAAAATAAAACTGGACCGTGAATTTACTCCTTCTGCTTCCGCAGTCCCTATAGATTTGCAGGAAAAACAAGGAATTTTACTCTATGATGTATCCATAAAAAATAAGGAATCCTACTTTTTATATTCCCAAAATTATTTAACGGACAATCGCTTAATATTAAAATCTATAAGTTCCTCTTGACTCTTCCCTGTAACAGAAAAACCCCCGTAAACAAGCCATTTACGGGGGTAAAAATTTCATTAAGCTAATTTGGATTTAGCAAGTTCTGCTAAAGAAGCAAATCCCTGAGCATCGTTGATAGCCATATCAGCTAATACTTTTCTGTTCAGGTCAACATTCGCTAATTTTAATCCGTACATAAATTTGCTGTAGGATAATCCGTTCATTCTTGCAGCAGCGTTGATACGAGCAATCCATAACTGTCTGAACTGACGTTTTCTCTGTTTTCTGCCTGCGTAAGAACTTGTTAAAGCTCTCATAACAGACTGTTTTGCTACTCTGTACTGTTTGGAACGGGCTCCTCTGTAACCTTTAGCCAGTTTTAATACTCTATTGTGTTTTTTCTTAGCGTTTAATCCGCCTTTAATTCTTGCCATTCTTAATTTCCTCCTATATTAAACATACTTACACACAAACGATTAGATGTAAGGTAAGATTTTCTTCATGTTCTTTACATTAGTTGCATCTGTGATAGCTGCTTTTCTGAGATTTCTTTTTCTCTTCTGAGATTTCTTTGTTAAGATATGGCTCTTATAAGCTTTATTTCTTTTTAATTTTCCTGTACCTGTTGATTTGAAGCGCTTTGCGGCTGCTTTCGTTGTTTTCATTTTTGGCATGTTTATGTCCTCCTTAAACTCTTTTTCTTATTAACGTTTTTCTGTCAAAAACATAGTCATGCTTCTGCCTTCTACCTTTGGTGCTTTTTCCACAACGGCAATGTCAGACAGAACCTGCGCAAACTCTTCCAAGATGTGTTTGCTGCTTTGCATATGTGCCATTTCTCTCCCCCGGAAACGCAGAGTAACTTTTACCTTATTTCCCTTGGTCAGGAATTTTCTGGCATTATTGACTTTCGTGTTCAAATCGTTTTCCTCAATATTAGGGGATAAACGCACTTCTTTGATTTCTATGGTTTTCTGTTTCTTCTTAGCTTCTTTTTCTTTTCTCGCTAATTCGTACTTATACTTGCCATAATCGATAATTTTACAAACCGGCGGCTTTGCTGTAGGAGCAATTTTTACAAGGTCCAAGCCCGCTTCCATGGCATGTTTCTGCGCATCTCTTGCGGACATAATGCCCAGCTGTTCTCCGTCTGCGCCGATGAGACGTACCTCTCTGTCTCTGATTTGTTCGTTAATCATTAAATCGCTAATAGTAGTGCACCTCCATAATATTGATAAACCACATGTTTTGAACTTGTTTTAAAGAAAGAATAAGAATCTACAGAGCAGTTTCCTGCGCCTTCCTGCCATTACAGAAAGATATAAAAAAAGTGACTAATCTGCAACATCTGCATACTACCCACTGATTATCCGCATAAGAAAACGCTGTGCGCCTCATTATCTTCATATAAACCGTAGTCACTTACTCGTGCTAGGGTGAGAGTGGATACTCTGCTTTCTTTTTCTTCTTCAGACTTATATAGTATAACATAGAGCGTTCTGAAATGCAATAGTTTTTTTCTTTTTTATACATTTTATATTTTTTTTACTTTTTTCGCAGAAAATTCTTGTTTTTTTGCCTGTTCAATGGCATAATGAGTGTCATATACCGCAGGCGTTGTATTACGTTGAAGTGATACAGACTGCGACGCTTTATTCCAAAAAATCAAAAAAACAAAAATATCTTAGTGAAAAAGGAGAGGTTTATGGACAAAAAAAGAGGAAGTTTTTCTAACAAAATGGGCTTTGTTCTTGCAGCAGCAGGCTCTGCCGTGGGACTTGGAAACCTCTGGCGTTTTCCCTATCTGGCAGCGAAATACGGCGGGGGAATTTTTCTGCTGGTGTATCTGATACTGGCAGTCACTTTGGGATTTACCCTCATGATTACCGAAATTGCTATTGGACGCAAGACAGGTCTCAGCGCCATCGGTGCTTTCAAAGCGCTGGATAAACGCTTTAACTTTGTAGGTTATCTCGCTTGTGTGGTACCTTTTATTATTACCCCTTACTACTGTGTTATCGGCGGCTGGGTAGTAAAATATTTTGCAGCTTTTCTCACAGGTCAGGGTTCCGCAGCAGCCGGAGACGAATATTTCAACGGCTTCATTTCACAGGCCACAGCGCCGGTATTCTGGTTTGCCCTGTATATTCTGCTCACTGCCGTTGTGGTTATTTTCGGTGTGGAAAAAGGAATCGAAAAAGCAAGCCGCATTATGATGCCCTTGTTAATTGTACTGATTATAGGCGTTTCTATTTTCTGTATTACCAGACCCGGCGCAGGGGCAGGCGTAAAATATTATCTGCTTCCTGATTTTTCCAGATTTTCAGCCACCACAGTACTGGCTGCCATGGGACAGTTATTCTATTCCATGTCACTGGCCATGGGCATTATGATTACCTATGGTTCTTATATGAAGAAAGACAGCAGCCTGGAACAGTCGGTACGCCAGATTGAGATTTTTGACACCGTCGTTGCTTTCCTGGCAGGTCTGATGATTATTCCTTCCGTCTTTGTCTTTTCCGGCGGAGACGAGGCAGCCCTTGGCAAAGGACCATCTCTGATGTTTGTCACACTGCCTAAGGTATTTGAAAGCATGTCCTTTGGCGGAGTTATCGGCGCGGCTTTCTTCCTGTTGGTACTGTTTGCTGCACTGACCTCCTCGATTTCTCTTATGGAAACCAACGTATCCATTGTAAGAGATAAGTTTGGCTGGAGCAGAAAAAAATCCACCCTTATAATAACCCTTTACGTCCTGATTCTGGGGTCCATCGTTTCCCTGGGCTTCGGACCTTTGAGTTTCATCAAGATTATCGGACTGGGACTTCTGGATTTCTTTGATTTCCTCAGCAACAGTGTTCTGATGCCCATTGTAGCGATTCTCACCTGTGTCTGCATCGGACATTTTATTGGTTCTAAGACTGTGGAGGATGAAGTAGAAATAAACGGTCCTTTCAAGGTAAAGAAATTTTACCGTATTATGCTCAAATGGATTGCCCCTATCTGCCTGGTGCTGATTCTGATTTTCGCAGTTTCCGAGGCGATGGGCTGGATTAAAGTCTGATGTAAAAAGAACGGTCACATGAAACACACAGCGAACCTTTTTCGTTCTGATTGCTGTTTCATGCAGCCGTTCTTTTTTTATTCTGCTGTCTTATATACCGTAAAAATTTTTATTTTGCTGTGAAGCTGCCGCATTTGGTATCATCACATCTGCAGGCCGAAGCACCGGCAATGGTGATTTTGTCCGCACTGCATTTTTCCTGCGTGTTAAAGGAACAGTCACAGGCCTTACAGTCCACTTCAATCGTTTTGCAGGCACAACCTGTTTCTGCCCGGTTCACAGTCCCATCCTTCTTTTCCACAAAACTTCTGCAGCAGGTTTCATCTGCTGTTTCCGCCGTAGTTCCCTCAACCAGAATATCTCCTTTGGAACAATATTCATCTTTATTATACATACAGTTTCTGGCTGTACAGTTTAATAATGGCATGCTGCTACCTCCTGAATAAATTTTCTTTTCAGAGATAGTATTTTCCGTTTTGTTATTTTTATTCTGTTTTTCGATTTTCCCTGATTTTTTTCAAAAGCAGGGGCAGTTCAAACAACAGCATGGCTATCCATCCCAAAAGGTATGCCACCGGAAGTGCACGAATTCCCATATGCAGGCTGTAAACCAGCGGCAAAGCAGACAACACCCGAAATCCCATGTTCATGATACTGCTCCACAAAGTAACCTTCAAGTCTCCGATTCCCCGGAAATATCCCTGTACTCCATTGGTTACCGCAGGCAAAATGTAAATAAAGGCAATCAAATGAAGGTAAGAACGTCCAAGCTGTATAACCTCCTGGTCATTGACAAAAAGCTTCATGAAAAAATCTGCTCCAAAAATGCAGGCTACGCCAATTAAAAGACCATAGAGAACTTCCATTACCATGCCCCAACGAAAGCCTTTCCAGATACGCTTCTTTTCTCCTGCCCCGTAATTCTGTGCCATAAAAGAAGTCATGGCCGAAGCAATGCTCTGCTGTGGTACAATAGCGAAATCATCAATTCGATTCACTGCGGCAAAGGCTGCAACCACAGAAACTCCCATGGTGTTGACAATGACCTGTATGCCAATTTTCCCAAGCTGTACTGACGCCTGCTGCATGGCGCTGGCCCAGCCGTACCGGATGGTTTCTGCAAACTGACTCTTATCAAAAAACAGCCAGTCCTTCCCCAGACACAAAATCTTTACTTTCTTCCTGATATACAGCCCGCAGAACAGACTGCAGCAGGCCTGGCTGATAACGGTTGCCAGAGCACAGCCTGCGCTGCCCATATGAAAGACCAGCACAAAGAACAAATCTCCAAAAACATTCAGCACAGAGGCAATCACCAGAAAGTAAACCGGCGTCGTGCTGTCTCCCAGAGCCCGCAGTGTATTGGCATAAAAGTTATAAATAAAGGTAAAAACCAGACCTGCAAACACAATCCGAAGATACTGGGACGCCAGCGGAATCAATTCTTCCTGTACCTGTATCAGCCGTAAAAGCCAGGGAGCCCCTGCAATACACAACATGGAAAGTACCAGAGAAAATACACAGCCTCCTATCATAGTGGTGCTGATTTGCTTTCGCAAACGCTCCATTCTCCCTGCTCCGAACTGCATTCCCATAAGAATGGAGGCGCCCATACACATACCGTTGATAAATAGAATCGCAAAGGTCATCAGGGGATTGCTGCTGCCTACTGCTGCCAGCGCCTCGGTTCCCACAAATTTGCCTACAATGATACTGTCTGCCGCATTGTAACAAAGCTGAAAAAGATTTCCCAGCACCAGCGGTACCGCAAAACCTGCTATCTGTGGAGCTATCTTTCCTTTTGTCATATCTTTCATACTGTTTCCGCCTTTTCTCCAAAGGAACCGGAACCACCGCATAACAGGCATATCCACATTCCATACCCTTCTGCGGCAGCACCGGTTCCCCCTTACATCTGTATGTTTCCTGCTGCTTTATGAATTCTCAATTCTTTTTCCTTCTGCGTCCACCTGGATTTTACGGATTTCCTTTGTACGGATTTCCCTGCAGACAGCGTCCATAAACGCATCTAAAGACTTCTGTCCTTCATCACCAAGGTAACGGCTTCTTACTGACACCACCTGTTCTTCCTCTTCCTTTGCACCCACTACTAACATATAAGGAATTTTCTGCAGACGGGCTTCTCTGATTTTATAACCGATTTTTTCGGAACGGTTGTCCACGCTGCTGCGGATTCCATTTTTCTTCAGCTGTGCCTGTACTTTTTCTGCATATTCACCATATTTTTCAGAAATCGGCAGTACGCGAACCTGCTCCGGACACAACCAGGTAGGGAACAGACCGGCATATTTTTCAATGAGCCATGCCAGCGTTCTCTCGTAGCAGCCCATAGCGGTTCTGTGAATAATGCCGGGACGTTTCTTTTCCCCGTTTTCGTCAATATAATACATATCAAACTGCTCAGCCAGAAGCGCATCCCACTGAATCGTTATCATGGTATCTTCTTTTCCGTACACATTCTTAGCATTAATATCTACCTTTGGACCATAGAAAGCGGCCTCTCCCACATCTTCCACAAATGGAATGTTCAGTTCTGTCAGAATCTGACGGATGTGTTCCTGTGTTTCTTCCCAGACTTCCGGTTCTCCAATGTATTTTTCCTTATTATCCGGGTCCCATTTGGAAAGATGATAGGTTACATCCTCCTCTACCCCCAGAGTTTCCAGACAGTGTTTTGCCAACGCCATACAGCCTTTGAATTCTTCCACCATCTGGTCAGGACGCATAATCAGATGTCCCTCGGAAATGGTAAACTGGCGCACACGAGTCAGACCGTGCATTTCACCGGAATCCTCATTTCTAAACAGAGTAGAGGTCTCGCCATAGCGGATTGGCAGGTCTCTGTAAGAATGTTGTGTTGCCTTATATACATAATACTGGAATGGGCAGGTCATAGGACGCAGCGCATACACTTCTTTGTCCTTTTCTTCATCTCCCAGTACAAACATGCCTTCCTTATAATGATCCCAATGTCCGGAAATCTTATACAAATCACTTTTTGCCATAAGCGGCGTTTTGGTACGGACATAGCCCCATTCGTTATCCTCCAGGTCTTCAATCCATCTCTGGAGTTCTTTTAAAATAATCACGCCTTTTGGCATAAGCAGAGGCAGACCCTGTCCGATAACATCTACGGTTGTAAACAGTTCCATCTCTCTTCCCAGCTTGTTGTGGTCGCGTTTTTTTGCCTCTTCCATTTGAGCCAGGTACTCATTTAATTCATCTTTTTTGCTGAAAGCAGTTCCGTAAATACGGGAAAGCATTTTGTTCTTCTCGTCGCCTCTCCAGTATGCACCGGAAGATGAGGTCAGTTTAAATGCCTTTACTCCCTTGGTATTCATTAAGTGAGGACCTGCGCATAAATCTACGAAGTCTCCCTGGGAATAAAAGGAAATCTCTTCCCCTTCCGGCAGGTCTTTTATCAGTTCTACTTTATACGGTTCACCCTTTTCTTCCATAAATTTAATGGCTTCTTCACGGGGAAGTGTGTAACGTTCAATTTTTGCACCCTTTTTGATGATTTTCTTCATCTCTTTTTCCAGTGCGTCCAGTTCCTCGCGACTGAAAGATTCATGGTCAAAATCATAGTAAAATCCGGTGTCAATAGAAGGTCCGATAGCCAGCTTTGCTTCCGGATATAAATTTTTTACCGCTTCTGCAAGAACATGGGACGCCGTATGGCGAAGGGCTGCCAGTCCCTTTTCATCATTTGCTGTAAGAATACTGACTTCACAATCCTTTTCCACTACTGTTCTTAAGTCTACAACTTCTCCGTCTACTTCTCCTGCACAGGCTGCCCGTGCCAGTCCTTCACTGATGTCCAGTGCGATTTCGTATACGGATTTGCTTTCTGCGTACTCTTTCTGTGAGCCGTCTTTCAATGTGATAATCATAATCGTCTTCTCCTTTCCTGATTCCTGCAGGAGTGGTCATACCCGAAGGCTTTGTTAAACAAAAAAATCCCGTCCCCTGCAGCCCTGTGTGACTGCAAGGGACGGGCGTAATTTTTGCCCGCGGTTCCACCCTTCTTGTTAAAAGCATTTGCTTTGGTAACCACTTCATTTGATGATAACGGAATCACCGGACCGGATTGGGGTCACTCAGAGGTAGTTTTCAAATGGTTCCGTAACAGAACGCTCTCAGCCTGCGCGCTCCTCTCTGTGTCCTTCCGCATTTTACTCGTCTCGTCAACGTATTGAATATTTCTTTTATGTTTTCATATTATAACCGTCTCTCTTGCTTTGTCAACCTCTTTTTCTGTGTTTTTTCTTTTTGATTTTTCCTTTTCTACAAATTTCCTGCCGCTTTATCCTTTAAGACACCCAGAAATTCCCGCACCAGGTAATTCACCATCAAAAATCCATTGCTTTTCGCCGCAAGCCCGTATATCTCACAATCCATCTTCTTTCTGGCTATAGCGGTTCCCCTGTAAAGATGAAAACTGCTGGTAACGATACCCACCCGTCCCGTTTTATCTGCCTTCTGCCATTTTTGCTTCCATATCCGGTAAGAGCGGGCAATATTCTGCTGGGTATTGACGGACTGGTCTTCTTTTATCAGCCTGGCCGCATCAATACCTCTCTTCGTCAGTTCCCGGTACATACATTCTGCCTCTGAAATCCCCTCATCCTCACCCTTGCCGCCGGAAAGAATGGCTTTTGTTTCGGGATTTTGTTTCAGATATTCCTCTGCTTTGCGAATCCGGTATTCCAAAGACAGACTGGGGCGGGTGCCCTTTACCTGGGCGCCAAGTACAATAAGACACTCTAATTGTTTTTCTTCTTTTTGAAACATGGCTTTTACAATCTTTGCTTCCACAAACAAAAAGAGACCGAACAGCAAACAAAGACTGCAAAGTATTCCTTCCAAAAGTATCTGAGGGACTTGTATGCGAAAATGCAGAGCCGCCCCACCAGCCCAAAATCCCACTCCCAGCAAAATCCACAGTACAGGAAATTTTGAGGAAAGTCCTGCATACAGAGCAATGCCGGCGAAATACAAAATACACACGATTCCTAAAAGCAAAAGCAGAAATTCCGCCATAGTCTTCCCGTTTCCTTTCTCTTTCTATCCAGCATACCACAAAGGGACGAGTGTTCTTTTCCCGAACTTCGTCCCTTCTTTTCACAATCTTATTTATTTCTTCCACAGCAGTGTTTATATTTTTTGCCGCTGCCACATGGACATGGGTCATTACGTCCGATTTTCGGTCCTTTTACTACAGTACCGGATTTCTTCTGCTCCAGATACAGTTCTTTTCTCTTTTCTTCGGAGAAAATGCTGTTCCACTGCGGCAGCTCGTATAACCAGTCTGCTTTGGCGTCTACCATGTTTTTGTACAGAGTTTCCAGGTCAAATCCCAGATTTACCTCTGTGTTTTCATCCATTTCTTCGATAGGGTTCTGGATTTTCAAACTGTCATTGATACCATCCAGAAAACCAACCATCGTCATAACTTCTACGTCGTATTTTTCTGCCAGTTCTTTTACAGTTCCTTTTACTACTTCGTTAGGATTGCTGAGAAGTTTCTCATAGATTCCTTTTTCGATTAAGAAATAATTTGTCCAGAATTTCTCAAGCTGCACTCTGTCGGCCTGCTGAGAATATGCCATATCTCTCCAATCTTGTAATAATGCCATGTATCTTACCTGCCTTTTGTTTATTTTCCTGATTTACCATTTCGGTTTAACAGGTATAGTATATACGAAAACAGAGAGTTTTTCAATCTGTAAAATCAAATAATGTAAAATCCCATAAAATTTTTCTGTACTTTGTATAACTTTTGATTTTCTGCCCATACTACAGATAGTCCACAAAGAGATGGCTCAAATGCGAGACGCTCTTTGCAGACAACCAAAGAAAAAGTAGAAATACTTTATCCTCCCCTTTTTAGCCCCCGTACTTGCCGGTTCGGGGGCTGTTCTCTTTTTCCAAATCCAACAGCATCTCCTCCCAGACTCTCCTGTTTTCCCGGTATATCTCTTCAAAGCACCACCAGGGAAGCGGTGAATCCGGCTTTCCTATCTCTACCGTCAGACTGGGGATTTTCATACTTTGCAGTGCCCAGTCCTTATACCCCGCTGCATCCAGCTTTTCAAAATTCCCATCTTTTTTATATCCCGTCACCTCTGCAATTCTATCTGCAAAGTTCTTTGTCCTTTCTTTCAGCACTCCTTCCTGCCCGAAATTCCAGTAAATCACCTGGCCGGATGAATGATAGGACAGCGTTCTCTGGAATTTTGCCTCTCTGGTCAGCTGTGTCAAAATCCGGGTTTCTTCCTCCGATTCCGGATATGCTCCCTTATACTTTTCCGAAGAGGCTTCCTCTCTCCCTTCCGTATATTTATCCCAGTCCGCCGGAAAATTCCTGTTTAAATCCACACCTCTGGCATTGGCCTTCCACTTTCTGAAATAGACCTCATAAGACAGATTTTTTCTTTCCTTCTCTGCAATTTGCAGTACTTTTCTGCGGAGCCCGGGATTTCGGATACTATTCTCACCAAACTGGCTAATGCTTACCCCATCCGGATTCGCCATAGGAATGACATAAATCGCTCTGTTTTCCAATAATTTCTCATAACTGACTCCTTTATAAACACGGTTGTACTTAAGGTGCAGAAGAAATTTTGCCGCCTGCTCCATTAAAAGCTGACAGGTCATATATTCCCGTCCGTGAATTCCCCCAAAAATAAAAACCTTTTGTTGTGCATTTTGTTTTCCTATTCTCATACAATCTATCTTCCTCAAATCTGCTGACTTTCCCAAAGACTGTACTTGCAGATATTCCGGAAATATCCTTGCAAAAATACCCAAATCGTTCTGCATATTTTCGTAGGTATAACCTAAAAACCGTGGATAGTCCCAATTCCAATTATCCATTGACGGGTACCTCTAAAATTATTATAATAATAGATATTCTAAGCAAGGGAGATTAAGACGTGAAGAACTTAAAACGACTCCTCGCAGTCATAGGAATTATCCTGCTGGCAGGTATGTATGTCCTGACTTTTATTCTGGCTCTGACGGATAATTCTGCTGCCGGCAATATGATTATGGCCTCACTGTACGCAACTGTGATTATCCCCATTTTGCTGTACGCTTTTCTTCTGGTATATCATTGGACACACCAGAAAAATGACGTTATTCCGAAAATCCTTGGGGAAAATTCTGATGTTGATACTGTGATTTTTGATATCGGAAAAGTGCTTGTAAAATATGACTGGAAGAAACTTTTAAAAGAATTAAAATATGACGAAGACACCGCGCAGGCCGTTTCGGAAGCTGTATTTCTCAGCGAAGACTGGACAGAAAGCGACAGAGGCGTCCGCACAGAAGAGGAAATCCTTCAGTCTTTTATTACCAACAATCCTTCCTATGAGAAAGAAATAAGGGAAACCTTTGCACGAATGGGCGAAACCATTTCTGTGTGCTCTTACACAAAAGACTGGCTGTCCTATCTGAAAAAACGGGGCTACAAGCTCTATTTTCTTTCCAACTTTTCAGAGCCCCTGTACAAACGCTGTACAAAAGATTTAAAATTTCTGGAGTTTATGGACGGCGGATATATGTCCTGGCAGGTACACCTGCTGAAGCCGGAACCGGAAATGTACCAGAAACTTATTCAGGACTTCCAGATTGTTCCGGAAAAAGCCGTGTATATTGACGACTATATGGATAATGTGGCTGAGGCCAGAGCCCAGGGATTAAACGCCATTCACTTTACCGGAAGGAAAAGCGCAGTTCAGCAGCTTATGGACTTCGGAGTGAAATAATCTTTTATGTACATAATTGCATAAGGAAAAGAGGCAGCAGAGCGAATCTTACATTTTCCGATTCACTCTGCTGTCTCTTTTCTTCTTTCTGCTTTGTCAGACTTTACGACACTCTCAGCTTATGGATTCCTCCAGATGTGACAAATCTCTGGAGGCCATGGTCAGAAAAATGCACAGGACAAAGATTCCGATATTAAACAAAAACGGCAGCGCCGGATGTAAATCAAACATCCAGCCAACCAGACTTCCGAAAGGGGCTGAAATGCCAATCATCAGAACATTGTATAGCGCATAAATTCTGGAACGCTCCTTTGGCTCTACATAATGGGCCATGAGGGCGTCTTTTCTTGGAATAATCACTGCATACGCAGCAGCCTCTAAAATCGTGTATCCCATAACCAGCAGCAAATTTTTCTCCGGTGTAAGCAAAAGCAGCAAGTGACTGGCTATGTACATCAGAAATCCAATCTGAAGAGAAGCTTTCATTCTCAATTTCTGAAATAAATTTTGCAGTCCAATGACAAAGGCAATCATAACGATGGTACGAATAACCGGAAATACGGCTACCAACTCGTCCGATAAATGAATTTGCTCTGTTACATACAGAGAGAAAAAATTGGTGGTAGCAATCTGGATAATGTTGGTAAGCGCCATAAAATACACTACCAGACGCATTTTCCCGGATTTTATCATAGTGAGAAATACCCGGCCATACCCTTTCATCATAGAAAAATACGAAAGATTCCTTGTCTCTTCCATACGCTTTTTTCCAATCTGGGTTTCCCCGCCAAAATGATACAGCAAAAGAAATTTCGCAAGCATGGAAATTGCGGCAATCAAATACAGCCAGCGCATAACAGGAACCACGTCATGTTTGCCTACCAGAATAACGGCCAATGGTGAAAAAAATACAGAAAGCATACCGCACATCTGAATCAGAGTAAACGCGTTGGTAATATGCTTCGGCGGACAGTCCTCAATGAAAAGGCAGTTCCAGGAGGTATTGGTAATCTGGAAAGCTGCATTTACCGCCGCTGCCGCCAGGAACCACCAGAAATTCTGAGAAAAAGCCCAAATAAGACAGGGAACCGTCCACCCCAGAGTGTCAAAAATCACCGTTGCTTTTCGCCTGCCCATTTTGTCTGTAATGACTCCTCCGATGAGAGCAAAAAACATTTGCAAAAGAAACCCCACAGTAAGCGTTGTTCCGATTTCCAGACTGGTTAGCCCCAGCTTTCGCATATAAAGGGTCTGAAAAGGAACAAACAGGGAGTAAGGAATGAACCAGAGCGGTTCTGTGCAGATAGACCATTTGGGATTCCCCTTTAATTCCCGGAAGGTCTGTGCCAATACATGATTTTTTAGTTTTTGCAGCATGAAAAAATCTCCTTCTGTTACAAATTTTCCTTCAATGGCAACATTTTACAGGAAAGGGGAAAAAGATACAAGAGGAGCGGGCTTTTTTCATTTATTTTGAAATAAACATAAAAAAAATCTAAGAATTCTTTTGCCTTTGATTCCCTGATTTGCAAGATTCTTGCCAGCTTTTTCAGATTCGTGTATGCAAATGTAAGCCCTGCTTTCATTTCCCTCCATGCCTTTCCTACATATTGCGTATAACGGAAGCCGTGCTGTTCTTTGGTTTTTCCGAAGAGACGTTCAATCGTTTCCTTTGGTAGTTGATAAACTTTTTTTTCTTTCCTATCGTATAGCAAATATCTTCTCTCTTCATATATTCTTCCCAGACATGGCGGGGAATCAGTTTTACATGCTCTTTGCTCTCTGTGCATTGATGTAAATGTGGCAGGTGCTACTGGACAGATATAACAATCATAATACTCATCGTATGCGTACTCATATTTCTTGAAAAACCCTTCTTTTGTCATATTGTACGAGAAAAGAGATTTAATCTCGTCTTCTAACAGACGATGTGCAATCGCAGGTGTTTTATAACCAGCATCCATTATAATCATATCCGGTTCTAAGCTTTTTACTTTTTCATACAAGAGCGGGAATATTCGGCTGTCATGTTCATTTCCCGAATGAACTGTATATCCTAAAATCCAACTGTGTTTATCAAAAGCTGTTTCTACTGCATATGCAAAAACATGTTTATGTTCCCCTTTATGAAACCAACCTCTTTCCGGATTGCTGATGCTGCACTTTTGTATTTTTGCTCCTTCCAGAATCTGTGATTCTGTATCTTCTGTAAGACTTCCGCCACCGCCTGTTGGTGGTGGCAGAGAATCATTTTTATCATTATCTTTTAATGGTCTTTTCCCATGTGCAGTCCTGTCTTTTTGAATTTCTTCTTTTAATTCCTGCTCATACCATAAAGCTTGTTCATGCGCAACCTGTTTTCTCATCTTTTTACTGGTTGCACAAGCTTTGGCATGTGTAGAATCTACAAAAATTTGTTCGGGATCCATTAGTTTTAATTTCATACACTCTTCCTAGTGCAACATCTGTATCTATACTTGTTAAATCTATTATATCAAACATCTTTTTGTGATAACAGGGCAATCGCTCGTTTTTTGCCCCTGCTACAAACTTTTTTCCCCAACACTTTTCTAAGTGCCGCTACACCGAATCTGGCCGAGACATCAACCACTGAGAATTGTTTTATTCTTCATTTTACAAAAAGAAGACGAACCATATCCCCCCTTCGGATAATATTTCGCCTCCTCTTTTTCTACTACAACTATAAATGAACAAGTTCGTAATTTTGCATAAAAGAAAGACACCTTACTTCGATTTGCTGTATAATGAAAGTGACCAAACAAACATTTTCAGCATTTACGAAAGAAGATGCCTCTCGCAAATACTATAACTATACATCATTCTCCATTTATATACAACCAATTTAAAAGATTAAACTTATGCAAGTTTTATTCGAACCGGGTGATAAACCATTGCATGAGCATCCTGATTAGTATTTTCATCTCTGGATACCATGGTAAACCCACGGACTTTGCTAAAAACAGCTGCTGTCATGCTTTCCTGTAACGGCATTGTCCTAAATTATACTTTTGTGCTGTACAACAAACCAATTTCCCAAATTGACATTGTGCAAAACATTGCAAAAGAATTACCCTTTCCTCCGGTAATGTCATATTTCTTTGTGACTGCTGGTATGTTTCTGAAAAAATAACCCATACTTTTGCAGCAAAAGGGTTTCATACCATTGGTGCTTAAAAAACGAACCGGATGCTTTATCCGTTTGGCATCAAAAAGAAACTCAGTGAGTTCGCCGCATTACTATCGGTAACACGTTCAGATTTTAACCTTGTGACAGTTAAAAAACAAAAATATTATGTGTACCGGTATGAGGGCAAGCTCAACGGCATTGAGAATGCTGTGGTTCTTTTGAGCTATCCGGAAAAAGCATTTGGAAACCCGAAAGCACTGCAGGCTTTTCTTTGCGCTGATGTGTCATTATCAACAAATGAGATTCTTTCCTGTTACGTATGCCGGTAGTCCATCGAAGTATTTTTCAGGCAATGCAAAGATAAATTAGCATTGAATCGTTACCAGCTACGTTCTGCACAAGGACTTCGAAGGTATTGGCTGCTGATGTCACTGGCACATTATATTTGTGTCATGGGAACGGGAGAATCCTGTTCTTTTATGAAAGGCTATCACCTGATTTGTGACATCATCCGACAGGAAAAGTATCAATATTTGTCTCAATGTGCAAAAGAAAGCACTGATTTTGACTCATCTGCTTCTGATTTAAGCAAACAGAATTTCCTCAAAAAATAAATATGTAATTCCCAGCCTTTTTTCATCATACTGAAAAGAACAGTCTGTCAAAAATCTGTCCAAAGGGTCATCTGCCCCGCATTGAAAATTTCCAACCACTTCAAAATGCTTTTTTCTATCGATTTTTTCTTCTATATACTTCATATTTTTGCTTTCTTTCGCTTCAATATTTCTGCCACTTTTTCATCTGTTGCTTTCCTTTCAGCTACAGAATAGGTTCTCATTTTCGACGCCTCAAAATCCCTCAAAATTGCCTTCGCTTCTTCTCCCTTTAATAATGGGACAACTGCCATAGATACTGCCATTTTCCTTTCCTCCTTATCCGAATTTTTCTCCTGTCGAATAGAACAACCTCTCACTTGTCATTCTATACAAAAATAAGACCTCTGCATCCTGGTATCTCTCAGTTTTCTCCCTGATTACCCTGACGCGGCGGTCTTATTTTGTATGAGGATTCGACATTACATATTACCGCCTATTCATCTATGCGGAGGATGTATGCGGTAACTGTAAATCTATCCTACCCCATTTCTCCTCTCCTTACAAGCCTCCCTGGGGGTTGATTTTTCAAAAAATCATACATTTTGTTGATAAATTTCATTTAATAAAGCTGTCAATTCCCTTCTTCAGCTTTCCCATCCCTTCGTTGTCCTGCTGCCGAAGCTCCTGGTCCACGCACTCTTCCATATACTGCTTTAAAATTTCCTTTCCTGCACCGTTTACCGCAGATTTCACCGCTGCAAGCTGAATCAGCACTTCGCTGCAGTCCCGCTCCTGCTCCACCATGTCCCGCACCATTTTCAGGTGTCCCGTGGCACGGGCAATTCTATTCACCATGGCTTTATCATACCTTGTCTGGTCTTTCTTTTCCATGCTTTTCCCCCGGTCTTTTTCAGCAGTAAATGTCTTCGTCTGCATTTTCATTCCACGAATATCCCATCTGGCCAGCCGCTTTCTCTGCTGCAGAAATGTCCAGAATATCCGCTGCGACCCAGAGGGCTGTATCGATTCCCGCCATACTGCTGCTACAGGAATAAAACTTTCCGTCAATGACCACCCTTGCATTCTCCACTCTTTCGATTCCTGCTGTAAACATACGGTTCCAGTTTGCGTCCATAGGAAAATCCGCTATTTTCCGCCGATACAGCATACCCGTCTGCGCTAGCAGAGCAGAACCGTTTTCAATCATCAGACAGTAATCTGCGTTTTCAGCCGCTTTTTTTATAAGATTCAAGGTTCTCTCGTCCTTCCACAGAAGTCTTCTGGCCCCTTTGCCTCCCGGAACCAGTAAAATTCCTTCGATTTCTTCCGGAATCAGAAAGTCTGTCCAGACCTTTCCCCCTTGTGTGCTGTTTATCACATCTCCCGACACAGACAAATACCGGAGGTGAAAATGTTCCGGCAATTTTCCGAATACTTCTGCCGGGCCAAAAGCGTCCAACGTTTCAAAATCATCAAACAAAACTATATTTACGTCCATTGTTATTCCTCCCTGGTATTGATTTCTTCCAGACGAATGGTTCTGGCGCAGATTTTCTCTGCCAGATAAGCATTGTGAGTCACCATGAGAAGCCCCAGCCTGCGCTCTTCTACCTCCTTTAGCATCAGATTCCATATCTGCGCCTGGGTAATCACGTCCAGCATGGTGCTCATTTCATCGGCAAAAAGAAAATGAGTACCTTCAAAGAGAGAACGGGCCACACAGAACCGCTGCAGCTCCCCGCCGGAAAGTTCTCTTGGATAGCGCTCCAGCCAGTCTCTTTCAATTCCCAGCGCATCCATAACCTCATCCCGGAACATACCGGACTCCTGCAAAACTTTTTTCATCTTCCACCTGGGATTGATCGCTTTTTCCGGATGCTGGTAGATAAGCTGAACCGGACTGACTCCTTTTTTCGGCAGAGGCTTTCCGTCCAGAAGCACCTCCCCTTTTGTTGGCTTCAAATAACCGGCCAGAATTTTTACCAGCGTGCTTTTTCCGTATCCGCTGGGGCCTACCAGGCCGACCCGCTCGCCCTCCTCTATTTTCAAACTGACATCCTTTAAAATCCAGGGTGTATTTTCCCTGTACCGGAAACTGATATTTCTTGCTTCAATCTGCATGTATACACCTCACATAGCCCCCACGGACTTCTCTCATAGGTATTTTTTCTTCACATTTTTCTGTCTTATACGGACATCTGGGCGAAAACAGACAGCCCTTGGGAAGATATTTCGCATAGGGCTGGAAACCGGAAATGGGTTCAAATCCATTCTGGGGCAGTGCTCTCCACAGGACTTTGGAATAGGGATGGCGAAGCGCATGCTCACCCTGTCGGAAATCCTCTGCCTCTGCCATTTCCACCGTGGTTCCCGCATAAAACACGGCAATGCGGTCTGCCATATGAAAGGCCAAATCAATGTCATGGGTAATGAGAATCACCGCTTTCCCCTCATCCGCCAGTTCCCGGAATACTTTCAGGGCTTCCATAGCCATATCCAAATCCAGCCCCGGCGTAGGTTCATCGGCAATAATCACTTCTGCCCCGCTTAGCACGGCTGTAGACACCAATACCCGCCTGGCCATTCCTCCGGAAAGCTGAAACGGATACAGCTTCTCTGTTTTTTCGTCTAACTGAAATCGTTTAAAAATTTCTTTCTGGGCCTCTATCTTTGCCATATCCGGCTTCGGGCCTCTGACCTGGGCCTCCACTTTTATCAGCGGATCCAAAAAGGAAACGGACTGAGGTACCAGGGCAAACTCTTTTCCCCGAAGTTTTTCCTTATCTTTCTGACTCAAAACTTTTCCTTTATAGGAAATTTCACCGCTTATGGCCGCATTTTCCGGAAGCAGCCCCATCACCGCATGGGCCAGAAGACTTTTTCCGGAACCGCTGGAACCTGCAATCGCCACAATCTCACCCGGACGCACGTCCAGCGTCATATTAGAAATGACTTTTAAATCATACTGCTCCAAACCTTTTTCATACATGTGAAAGGATACAGACAAATCCTTTACAGATAAAATACTCTCGTTTTTCATAATGTTCTCCTATTCATGGGCGCTGTACGGGTCCACGATTTTCTTTACGTTTTCTCCCAGCCTGTCAAAAAGCAGTACAATCATTACCAGCATGAGTCCTGGGAAAAAGGCCAGCCACCACATTCCTGTTGACAGATATTTCATAGATTCTGAAAGGATGATTCCGATAGCAGGCTGCTCCGGGGAAAGTCCGAATCCCAGAAAAGTCAGACTGGATTCATGCATAATGGCATGTGGAAACATCAAAATCAGTCCGATGACAAACTGTGGAATCATATGAGGAAGAATATGGTGTACGGTAATCCACCAACTGGAATGTCCCAGTTTCTTGGATACCTCTATGTACTGCTGGGAACGAATCTGCAGAACCTCACTTCGGATAATCCGGGCAAGCCCTGTCCAGTGGGTCACTGCCACGCCAATGAGCACGCCTTTCAGACCCTTTCCGCAGGCAAAGGAAATGAGAATCAGCAGTACTGTATGGGGAATTCCCATAACCAAATCAATCACCCAGTTGATAAAATGGTCCAGCCAGGAGGTTCCCGTTGCTGCCGCCACTCCTACAATCAACGCAATCACGGCGCTGACGGTAGAAGCCACTACACCGACCACAATGCTGACAGACAGCCCCTTAATGGTTCGCACCAGCATATCTCGTCCCAGCATATCCGTCCCAAAAGGATGTTCCAGGGAAGGCGGCAGCCCTTTTTTAGAAAAATCTGCCTGAATCAGGTCGTCACTGAGAAGCGCTCCTGCCAGATATACGGAAAATAATACGGCAAGAATCATGACTGCAAAAAAGATGGTTTTTGTCCGCCGGTTTATCTGCAGCTTTCTTGGTTTTGTTCCGGCGCTGACTGCTGCTGTATTACTCATGTCCATATCCCTCCCTTATCTGCGGGTCTACAATTCCATATATGATATTCGCCAGCATATTTCCTACAAATACAAACAATGCGCTGAACAGGGTAATGCCCAGAAGCAGCGGCACATCCGAGGCCATCCCCGCCGCTGAAGCCGCTGCTCCAAGCCCCGGATAGGAAAATACATTTTCTGCCAGAACAGAGCCGCCGAACAGTTCGCTGAAAGAGCCAAACTGCATGGTCACCGCAGGCAGCATAATGTTGCGGAAACCATGGCGTTTCAGCACACTCCATTTCGATTCTCCCCTGGCTTTGGCAAACAGCACATAGTCACTTTCCAGTACATCTACCAGCTTCTCCCTTGTGTGCAGCGCCACATTGGCAAAGGACAGAAAACTCAGGGTAAGCGCCGGTAAAATCAAATGGTGAATCCTCTGCAGAAGCGTCACCTGGTCTGCGGGAACACCTTTTGGCACACTCATGCCCATAGGGAACCAGCCAAGCTGCACGGAAAAAATCATCAGAAACACAATTCCAATCCAGAAAGTGGGAATGGAACACATAATCAGGCACACCTTTTTCAAAATTTTATCCGGCCATTTTCCGTTCCAGACTCCCATCATACAACCAACCCCAAAGCCTATGACGCCGGAAAACACCCACGCAGTCATCATAAGAGCCAGGGAAGCCGCAAATTTTTCCCTGATGATATCCAGTACCGGGCGGCGATACAAAAGGGATACCCCGAAATCGCCGTGGAGAATGGATTTCCCCCATGCCAGAAACCGCTCAACAGGCGGGTCATTTAGCCCCCAGTATTCCGCTATTTTCGCTCTCTGCTCCACGCTGACATTGGGAACCGAGCCCACATACTGCTGTACCGGGTCTACAGGGGAAAGACTGACCAGTACAAAGCTGATGACGCTGACTGCAATCAGCAGCGTCACCATGCGCACAAGATATTTCCCTGTGAATTTCAGATAATATTTACTCTTCATTGTTTTTTCTCCATTTTCTCTTTTAAGCACAACGAGAGGGGCCGCCGCAAAAGCGCAGCAGCTCCCCTTCTTTTGTCAGACCCGATTTTATTCCCAGCTCCACTCTGCCAGGTTGGCAATCAGCGGCCATGCCTGTCCATGAGCATGGATTCTCTGGTTTCCGATATTTAATCCGTCTTTCACATAATAAAGGTGTGTCATATTTACAAAGAATGCCCAGGGCGCCTCCCCTTTCATGGAAGTACCGGTTTCACCGTCCCACTGTGCCTTCTGCCACCACTCATAGGAGTCTTCAATGGTCAGCGAATTCATGGCTTTATCCAGATACTCATCGGTCTTATCGCTCATATAAAATTCCGGATTGTACCAGTCTGTCTTTCCCGCATTGCTGCTGTGGAACAGCATATAAGAAGTCATGGGACTGTCGGAACCCCATCCCATAATCATAGGTTCAGAAAACATTCTCTTAATGGTATCATCCTCACTGACACCTTCTACCGTAATGTCAAAGCCCAGGTTTTCTTTTGCCTGATTTGCCACAGACATAGCCACAGCCTGGCGCATGGAATCTCCCGCAAAATACATCAGATGAAAGGCCAGCTTATTTCCGTCCTTTTCCCGGATGCCATCTCCGTCTGTATCCTTCCAGCCGGACTGTTCCAGAAGTTCCTTTGCATAATCCACATCCGTTTCAATAACGTCCTCCTCATTCCACCATGGCATACCGTCACACTCGGAATAAGCCGGTTTTGCAAGGCCGTTTAAGGCTTCGTCAATAATCTGCTGTCTGTCTACGCCGTAGCAGAGAGCCTTTCTCACATTCACATCACAGGTAATATTATTTCCGATTTTATATCCGTCTTCCGTCTTCTTTCCTTCATCGGGAACGGTTGGAAGGGTAATGCCTCTATTGTCTACGGATTCTACTTTTTCTACATGCATGCCTTCAATTTCTGTGGTTGCAAGAGTTGCAGAGGTCAGCGCAATGTCTACCTCTCCGGCTTTTGCCGCTACAAATCTGGCGTCCTCTTCCTGAATCAGAAATACAGCTCTTTCAATTTCCGGCTTGTCCCCGTAATAATCCTCATTTGCTTCCAGAATAAACTGCTGTCCCTTGTCCCACTGTACCATTTTGTACGGACCGGAACCGATAATCTGGTCTGCGGACATTCCGAATTTGTCGCTGTAAGCCTTTTCCGGTACAATACCCATCTGCGCTACCGTATAAATAAAGGTTACACAGGGTTTTGTCAGCTTAAATTCTACGGTAGTGTCGTCTTTTGCCGTACAGCTTTCCATCATGGTTAAATCCATATAAGTGGCTTTTTCTTTTGCCGTGTTAAAAGTAAAGGCAACGTCTGAGGCTTTTAGTGCATCTCCGTTTGTAAACTTTACGTCATCCCGGATTTGAAACGTCCAGGTAAGGGCGTCATCGCTGACTGTATAATCCGTTGCCAGGTCATTTTCCAGCTGGTCATCTCCGTTTACTTTTACCAGATTGGAATACAAAGGCGACCCGGTATAGCCAAATCCTGTACAAGGGTCAAAAGAATCTCCTTCACTGGAAAAACCAATGGTAACTTCTGATTTTTTTTCTTGGGATTCATTCGTCTTGACAGAGCCTTCCTCCTTCTGTGTCTGTGTTTTGGCAGAAGATGTACCGGAATCCGATGCCCCGCTTCCACATCCTGTTACCATGGCCGTTACGCATAACAGCGCTGCCAGTGCTTTCATTCTCTTTTTCATCTGTTGTTTCCTCCTGGTTATTTTCGTCTGCCCTTACGGCTGAACTCTATTATAGACAAGAAAAAGCCCCGGGGTAAGCTACCCTGGGGGTTATTTCTTTTTTCTTTTTGTATTTTTTTCATTGCCTGTAAATACAGGATTTCAGGAGAACGCTTTCCTCTGCAAAAAGGCTTTTATCCCCATGCGGGGGTTTTCTTTTGCTATTTCTGCACCTCTGTATACTGTTTTATGGACGCAGGCAGAGCAGTGCGGAAAATAACAGAAATATAATTTATTACCTGCTGTTTGTCGTGCTCTTCTTTATGAACAATCCATTCCAGCAGTGTTCCGGCTATTGCCTCTGTATAAAAACTGCTTAAAAAGGTTTCAAAGTCTTTCGGAACTGTGGTTTCCGTGAGTTCTTCTACCTTTTTTATCATGGAAGTTGTAATTTCAATAAAGTCCCAATAGAAAAAACGTTTCAATTCATCTCTTCCCACAGAATCATAAATATTCTTCAAAAACACACTATTTTTTTCAATGTAATCCATGGCAAAGAGAATAACTTCCTCATAATCGATAATCAAATCGAATTTTTTCACAACCTCTATGGCTTCCTGTTCCAAAGTCCATTTCAGTAAATCGTATACATCGGCAAAGTGATAATAAAATGTTTTTCGATTGACATTGCAAACCCGAATCAATTCACTGACCGTTATTTTAGAAAATGATTTCTGTACCACAAGGTTCTTTAAGGCCTCTGCAAATAATTTCTTAGTATTTAAACTGGTCACTTCATATTTCATGTCAAAACCTCCTGCTGTTTTAGTATACAGTTGTCCCACAAAGAATTCAACAATCAAAATTCAGGCATTTGTTCCACAATTCCTGCACATTTGTCCGTATTTTACCCAATCCCGAAAATTTGACCATGTCTAAACAGAACTTTTCTTTTTATAATGGCTCTCGGCAGTAAAAAAGGAGGTGTGCTGCTCGATGTGCAAAGAAATACAGCAATACTTTTATAAGATTACTTTAGCTGCACCTGTCGGAACACGGTATGGACATTTGCAGATGGAAGTGAAACAGGGACTGATTTCCGGCTGCGTTGATATTTTAAATCATAAAAGCCCCTTAACCGGACAGGTACTGGATAACGGTACCTGCAGATTAACCGGAACACTGACATCTCTTATGCAGACCTTCACCTATACGGCAGTGGGCTGCTTCAATGCTCAGTTTATTGAACTGACGTTAAAACGAAGAAACAAGCATTATCATTTAACCGGAATCGCTGCAAGGAGGAATTAGATATGGGATATATTGAAATGCGAAACAGTTGTAAAACCTATAAGATGGGAGAAACAAAAATATATGCAAACAGAGATGTCAGCTTCTCCATTGAAAAAGG
Organism: Blautia sp. HCN-20427; assembly: GCF_037890365.1. NCBI lineage: Bacteria > Bacillati > Bacillota > Clostridia > Lachnospirales > Lachnospiraceae > Blautia > Blautia sp. HCN-20427. The sequence continues at coordinate 136,925 of NZ_JBBKBX010000007.1, forward strand.
AGAACTTGCCATAATACTGGGTTCATCCGGCGCCGGAAAATCCACGGCGCTCAATATCTTAGGCGGAATGGACACCAATGACAGCGGCAAGGTCATCATAGACGGAAAAGATATTTCCAATTACAATGCAAGACAGCTTACGACTTACCGAAGAAATGATGTGGGCTTTGTATTTCAGTTCTATAATCTGGTACAGAACCTGACTTCCAAGGAAAATGTAGAACTTGCTTCTGAAATTGTAAAAGACGCCCTGGACCCTGTGCAGGTACTAAAGGATGTGGGACTTTCCAAGCGAATCAACAACTTTCCCGCACAGCTTTCCGGCGGTGAACAGCAGCGTGTTGCCATTGCCAGGGCCATTGCGAAGAACCCCAAAATTCTTTTGTGCGACGAACCAACCGGCGCCCTGGATTATCAGACCGGCAAGCAGGTACTCCAGATTCTTCAGGATATGTGCCGGAAAAAGGGGGCAACGGTTGTAATCGTTACACATAATGGCGCCATTGCTCCCATTGCGGACCGTGTCATCCACATGCATGACGCTACAGTAAAAAATATCGAAATCAACAAACATCCACGGAATATTGCAGAAATTGAATGGTAGGTGATACTCGTTGAAAAAGAAAAAATTATGGAAAGATATAAAAAAATGCTTTTTAAATTCCAAAGGACGTTTTATCTCTATTTTCTGTCTGATGATGTTAGGCTCTTTTGCACTGGTGGGGCTAAAAGTCACAGGCCCGGACATGCGAGAAACCGGCCTGCACTATTTTGAAGACTTAAATCTGTCTGACATAACAGTCATTGGAGATTACGGCATTGATGAAAATAACCAAGCCGCTATCAATCAGTTATCCGGAACCAGTAAAATAGAATATGGATATTTAAAAGATGTAGAAATCAAGGATACCACCGACAGTATTCGTCTGTTTTCAAATCCGGATACCATTTCCAAATATGAACTGACCGCCGGGAAACATGCAGAAAAAGATGACGAAATCGTTTTGTCCGATACTTATAAAAGTCAATACCACATTGGCGATACCTTAAAAGTCACGGAAAAGGAAAGCGCCGGAACCAAGGTGCTAAAAAAACACACTTTTAAAATTGTGGGATTTGCAAAGTCTCCGGAGTTTCTCTCTTCTAGTCAGCAACCACCAGTTCAACTGGTGGTTTGATATTAGCCCTCAAAAGA